>JBGSTQ010000330.1:0-4018 GCA_041736375.1 Thiobacillaceae bacterium | reverse complement strand
CGCATCGGCGCGGAAGCGGCGAGCCTAGACCCAGCGCCCGGGCCGGTAGTTGGCTTCGGCCTCGCTGACCGGCACCAGCGCGCGGCCGATGACGTCCTGCCCCTGCGGGCCGTAGAGGAAATCGAAGAACGGCCGCATGCTGGCAGCCTCCCATTTGCGGTACACGACCGACAAGGGCCCATGCAGCGCATAGCGCCCTTCGCGCACGGAGGCGGCTGACGGCGCCACGCCATTCACCTTAAGCACCTTGAGTCGGCCCGCTTCGACCAGTGGCTTGGCGAAAGTCCAGCTCACCAGTCCGAGCGCGCCTTCGAAGCGGGCGGCAAGGTCGACGATCTGCTCGTCGCGGTCGACGAACAGCCCGCGCGGCGCCCAGTCCGGTCGATTGTCGAGCAGCAGCTTGCGCACCGGCTCGAAATAATCGGGGCAATGCTTGCGCACCACCAGGGCGATGGCCCGGTCCTCGCCGCCCAGCGCATTCCAGCGCGTCAGCTTGCCGCGCGCGACATCGCGCAAGGCATCGAAACTCACGTCGGTCGCCGGATTGGCCGGGTGCGCGAGCACGACCTTGATGTCCCGCGCCACCAGCAGCCAGGGCATGCCCTCGCCACGCGAACCCTGGACCGGACAGCACAACCCCCCGAGGTCGGCGGTGCCCTGACGCACGGTGGCGATACCATCGTCGCAGCCGCCGCCGGCAACGACGAGCCGCTTGTTGCCGGGTCCGCGGTAGAGGGTTCCCAATTCGCGGAAGGCGCCGTGGGTCAGGATATGCGTGCCCTGATAGCGCAACTCTCCGGGTACGCGCGGAGGCAAGGCGACAGGCATGAGTTCGGCCGGACGCGTTCGGCAAACGTTTTCCGCCAGCACGGCGTCGATCCGGCGCTGGCGATCCGTCCCGGCGCGGCCGGAGACGGGCCCCAGGAGGGCGACTGAAGCGAACAGGAAATTGCGTCGATTGAGCATCAAGGCTGACCAGATCGGATGAAGAAGCGCGTTGGGCGAATCCACCCGCCGTGTTGCATTTCGAAGAATAGAACACCCGACGCGGAATGGGAATCCAGGCATCTAGCTGTGATGTTTCAATAGGTTGTTCTCCCGGAGCCGATGACACAGTGCGCAGCACATGGTCCAGATGGGCAGACGCGCGCGATTGTCCGGGCTATGGCGCCAAGCAGGCAGCCTCCTTCAATCACCATCTGGCTCATTTGGGCCAAAAGTACGTGTTCGCCGTACCAAAAAGCAAACGTTCGGGGTGATTGATGGGCATCCGACCGCTCATCAGCCCATAGCGGACGTATTTGCCTTGCTGGGCGTAAGACCGCTTTGGCCGAGCAGCGGGCGATCGTACTCCTCAAGCTGAGCTTCCGCTCCTGGCCGATTGCAGACGGTAGCAAGTGCCGAACCCCAAACAAAAACGCCGCTCAATGAGCGGCGTTTTTTCTGGCCTCGCCCCATCCGCCTAAGCCGCCTGCTTCGCCATGATCTCGTCGATGGGACACGGCCTGTGGATGGCATAGCCCTGGGCGTAGTCGACGCCGATTTCCCGCAGCGCATCCAGCAGCATGGGGGATTCCACGTATTCGGCCACGGTTCGCAGGCCCAGCGAGTGGCCGATGTCGTTCATCGACTTGACCATCGCGTAGTCGCCGGGGTTCTTCAGCATGTCCTTGATGAAACTACCGTCGATCTTGAGGGTATCGGTACGCAGGTTCTTCAGGTGGGCGTAGGAGGTGAAACCACTGCCGAAATCGTCCAGCGAAAACTTGCATCCATAGCGGCGAATTTCCCGGATGAAGTCCTGCGCGGCGCCGTAGCTTTCGATGGCGGCGCTTTCCGTGATTTCGAAGATGATCTTGTCGGTCGGGAAATCGCTGTTCGGCAGCACCTTCTGCAGATAGCGCATCACCTCTGGATTACTGAGCGAGGTGGCGGAAAGGTTGATGGCAAAGCCCCCCACGGACGCAAAATCCGAGCGATTGGCCGCGATCCACTCGAATACGTTCTGCATCACCCAGATATCCACTTCGTGGGAACGATGCAGGCTTTCCACGGCGGGAATGAAATGCTCCGGCAGGATGGTCACCCCGTCCTCGCCTTCAATGCCCAGCAGGATTTCGTAATAGGGCAGCAGCGCCGTGTCCACGCCGATCGGGCTTACCTGCTGGCAGCGCAGATACAGGCCGCTGCCTTTGAGGAAGGAATCGATGCGCCCCGCCCAGCCCATCAGCGATTCCTGGGACTGCAGCTGGGGGCTGGCCTGCTCGTAGATCTGCATCCGGTTACGGCCCTGGGATTTGGCGGTGATACAGGCCGAATCGGCGCGCCGGATTGATTCCACGGCACTGAACCGGGTGGGTGCAAATTCGGTGATGCCGATGTTGAAGCCGATGCTGTAGCTGTGCTGCCCGTGCTGGAAAGGGTAGTCCTTCACGCGGTTGAGCAGCTTGTCGACGGCACTGCACCCCTCGACCCGGCTGCAGTTGGGGAGCAGAAGCGCGAGCGTATCGTCGCGAAACGCAGCCAACACAGCGTCGGGACCGATTTGTGCCCGTACCTCGTTGGCTAGGCTGCGCGCCAGTGTTTCTGCAGCTTCCAGGCCGCAGGTGTTGTAGATCATGCGGAACTGGTCGAACTCGATGATGCCGACAGCATGCGCCTTGTCCGCTTGATCCGGCATCGCCAGCTGGTTCAGGCGATGCATGAAACCCTTGCGATTGAGCAGCCCGGTCACCGGGTCAAGCATGACCTGATCCATCAGACGCTGATAGGTTTCGTCGAACAGCGCATGTTCTGAACGATCGATCAGCGGCTGGTCCATATCCTTGCCTGGTTTGGCAAGACCACTCTGAATCTTCCGGTAAAGCTCGGCCAGCGCGATATCCGTCTTGTTGGTAGCAGAGCGGTTGGCAAAGGCACAATGCAAGGCGGGCTGGCTGATCCAGATGAGCTGCATCGGAACCCAGCTGCCGTCCAGGCTGAAATCCCACCAGTCTCCTACCCGCAGGCGATCTGCCAGCCGGCCATGCACGTCCTGCGCTTCGCTTTCGCCGTGCGACGCAGCCAATTTTCCTGGCGGCACGAGAACCATCGCCATTCCTGCTGAACGTGCCGGATCATCGGCCAGCCGGTCGCCCAGTTCGTCGACGAACACGGTCAGCAGCGTGGTGTCCACATTGACGGTCGCCAGCGTGCGCTCGATCTCGCCCAGCAATGCCTGGGCCGTCTCGACGGTCCGCGACACCTCCGCATCGGGAGTGAGCCAGGCGAACAGCCGGTCCAGCACCGCCAGGGCGGCGTCCCAGGCTTCCCCCTGCGCCCCCTGACGCATCTCCAGCAGCACAAGATACTGGCGCCAGCCGGCATCCAACAGACGCAACAGCATGCCGGGCACTTCGCGTCCCGCCAGGCGCTGCTCAAGTGCGGTGTTGACCCGGGCACGTGCCGAGCGGATGCGTTCCCTGCCTTCGCATGCCTCCTGCAGACGCGCTACCCGTGTTCTGCGTATCTGCAGGATTGGCAGCAACACCTTTTCGAGGCTGTCGCGAACCATCTCGAAAATGCCGGGGTCATCGTCGGCCCGGCTGCAGACGCGGTCTACCAGCAGATAGAGAAAGCGTTGCAGCTTGGCATCGAAAAATCGGCCCTTGTCATCCGCCGCCACCGCGTATTGCTCGATGAGATTGAGCACCTGGCGGGCCGGGTGGTTGGGCACATTGGGAAAGTTGGTGTCCTGCAGCGCCAGCTTCAGCAGCGGACGCTCCAGCCGCTTCACCAGCGACTCCACGTCTGAGCTAGGCACGATGTCTGCTCGCGCCCGGGCAAACAGGCCCGCGGTGGCATCCAGAATCTGTCGGTGATTCAGCGCAATAGGGCTGACAGCCCCGCCGGCTGAAGCGATGCGCGCATCGATCTGCTCGGCCAATGACGGCATGCCGGGGGTCGCCTGGCTCGCCAGCGGCAAGCCGTCCAGGGCGAGCAGCAGGTCACGCAGGCTGGCTTCTGGCAGCGCTGCCAC
>JBGSTQ010000328.1:0-4831 GCA_041736375.1 Thiobacillaceae bacterium | reverse complement strand
CGTCGAGCTGATCGTAGGGCGCCTGCGGGAACTGGGCGCGGGCATCCCAGGCCTGCGCACTGGCGCGTCCGGCGAGGCCCGTCAGGCCGAGGCGCGCCGCCAGGTCGGGCTTGCAGATGCCGGTATTGGCAAAGCGGTCCTGCAGGGTGGCGTGGTCGTCGTAGATGGCCTTGAGCGACCGCACCTCCGCCTCGATGCGGTCGGCCTCCAGAGCCAGTTCCGCCTTGCCGCCGTCGGTAATGTCCTGCGCCACGCCGCCCGGCACGATGCTGTCGAACAGGTAGCGGTGACCGAACAGTTTTGCGCTGAGCCGCAGCCAGTCTTCCTTGAGCCGCCAGAACTGCATGAAGCCGAAGGAGAGCGCGACGTCGTTGCCGAGGTAGCCGAGATCACCGAGGTGGTTGGCGATGCGCTCGATTTCCAGGAACAGGGCGCGCAGCCACACGGCACGTTCGGGCACCTCGCTTGCGGTGGCGGTTTCCACCGCCATGCAGTAGGCCCAGGCGTAGGCGATGTGCGAGTCGCCGGAGACGCGTCCGGCGAGCTTGGCGCCGGTAGGGATATCCATGCCCTCGAAGCGTTTTTCCGTTCCCTTGTGGGTGTAGCCCAGGCGCTGTTCCAGCTTGAGGACGCGCTCGCCGATGATGGAGAAGCGGAAATGTCCCGGTTCGATGGTGCCGGCGTGGATCGGGCCGACCGGGATCTCGTGCACGCCCTCGCCTTCGACGCGGATGAAAGGGTAGGCATCGGTGTCGTGCGTGGCGGGCAAACCGGGGGCGAAGTCCTTGCGCAACGGGAACACATCTGCCGGCCAGGCACCGTGGCGCAGCCACTTGCGCTCGTCGACCGCGTCCGCCGCACGGATCCCCAGCAGATCGAAGGTCGCGCGCTGCATGCGATCGGCCTGCGGGAAGATGTGGGCGAGGTCGGGATAGGTCGGTGCCTGAGCGGGCAGCACCTTGTTCACCCAGACAAGCCCCTGGCTGGTGAGCATGACGACGTGCAGGCCGAATCCGCCGCCAAGATGACGGTCGTCCGAACCCCAGAGCGCGATCAATTGCCCGCCTTCTTCCTTGATGGCGCGCGTCAGGGCGAGAAGTTGCCCGGGCTCCAGGCGGCCCCGCCAGACGTGCTTGCCGAGTGGCTTGAGGTTCCAATCGTGATCGCCGATATTCATTTCAGCCTTCCGTAGGGTGCGCCATGCGCACCAATTTATTTCCAACGGTGCGCGTGGCGCACCCTACCCGATTACCCGCCAAGCAACTGCGCCGCCTGCCGGTACCAGGCAGAGAGATACGGCGGAATGAACAGGCCCAGCATCAGCACCAGGCCCAGATGCATGAACACCGGCGCCAGGGCGGGCTGGTGGGGCAGCTTCGGCAGCTCGGTCTCGCCGAACACCATCGGCTGCACCTTGCCGAAGATCGAGGCGAAGGCCACGCCCAGCGCCAGCAGCAGGAAGGGGGTGGCCCAGGGATGCTCGTGCATGGCGGTGGTGATGATGAGGAATTCGCTGGCGAACACGCCGAAGGGCGGCACGCCGAGGATGGCGATGGTGCCGAGCATCAGCCCCCAGCCGATGGTCGGATTGGTCTTGATCAGGCCGCGGATGCCGTCCATCAGCTGGGTGCCGGCCTTCTGCGTGGCGTGGCCGACGGCGAAGAAGATCGCCGACTTGGTCAGCGAATGCATGGTCATGTGCAGCAGCGCGGCGAAGTTCGCCACCGCGCCGCCCATGCCGAAGGCGAAGGTGATGAGGCCCATGTGCTCGATCGACGAGTAGGCGAACATGCGCTTCACATCGGACTGGCGCTTGATCAGGAAGGCCGCCAGCACCACCGAGAGCAGGCCGAAGCCCATCATCAGGTTGCCCGCCATGTCGTTGCCGAGCGCGCCGTCGACCAGCACCTTGGAGCGCATTACCGCGTACAGGGCGACGTTGAGCAGGAGACCGGACAGCACGGCGGAGACCGGCGTCGGGCCCTCGGCGTGGGCATCCGGCAGCCAGCTGTGCAGCGGCGCCAGACCCACTTTCGTCCCGTAGCCCACCAGCAGGAAGACGAAGGCCAGCGACAGCACGGTCGGCTCCAGCTGCGCCTTGACGCCGTTGAGGTGCGTCCACAAGAGCGCAGTGCCGCCCGAGCCCAGCACCTTCTCCGCGGCGAAGTAGAGCAGGATGGTGCCGAACAGCGCCAGCGCGATGCCGACGCCGCACAGAATGAAATACTTCCACGCCGCCTCCAGCGAGGCCGGGGTGCGGTAGAGCGAGACCAGCAGCACGGTGGCGAGCGTCGCCGCTTCCATCGCCACCCACAGGATGCCCATGTTGTTGGTGGTCAGGGCAAGCAGCATGGCGGCGATGAAGATCTGGTAGCTGCTGTGATAGAGGCGCAGGCGCTTGTCGTTGAGACGGCCGTGTTCTGCTTCGATGCGCATATAGGGCCGAGAGAACAGCGCCGTGGTAAAGGCGACGAAGGCGGTCAGCGCGACGAGGAAGACGTTGAACGAGTCGATGAAGAACCAGCCGTTGCTCACCATCATCGGACCGCCCTCGATGATGCGGTGCGTCAGGACAGCTGACGCCAGCAGTGTCAGCAAGCTGAACAGCGCATTGATCTCGGGCGCAAAGCGCCGACAGCCCCACAGCGCCAGGAATGTGCCGCCCGTGAGCGGAATGCCGAGTAGCCAGAAAATTTCCACGTTTAACCTTTACCGCAAAGCGACAACTTCACCCTCTCCACTTGTGGGAGATAACCAGCGACTTGCCCGCCTGCGGGCGTAGTCGAATGGCTAGGGGTCTTATCAGGGCCGGGGAGAGGGAGACCATGCATGGTCATTTTTCCTTGAGCTTTTCCATGTGCTTCAGATCCAGCGAATCGAAGGTCTCGCGGATCTGGAAGATGAAGATGCCGAGCACGAACACGCCGACCAGCACGTCCAGGGCCACCCCCAGTTCCACTACCAGCGGCATGCCGTAGGTGGCGCTGGTAGCGGCGAAGAACAGGCCGTTTTCCATCGCCAGGAAGCCGATCACCTGGGGAATGGCCTTGGTGCGGGTGATCATCATGAGGAAGGCGAGCAGCACGCAGGCCATGGCGATGCCCAGGGTCGAGCGTGTCACCGTGCCGGACAGTTCCGAGATCGGCAGCGCCAGGTTGAAGGAAAAGATCACCAGCACGATGCCGATCAGCATGGTGGTGGGAATGTTGATCATCGGCTCCACGACCCGGTTGACGTCGAGCTTTTTCATCAGGCGGCTGAAGTACCAGGGCATGGCGATGACCTTTAGCACCAGGGTGATCGCCGCCGAGTAATACAGGTGATGCTGGTCGGTGGACCAGGCCACCAGCGCGGTGGACGCCGTCAGTGCCGCCCCCTGCCAGGCGAACAGGGTGATGAGTCCGGCGATCCGACGCTGCGACAACATGGCGAAGGAGATCAGCAGCAGCAAGGCCGCCAGGAGGTTGACGATCTGCAGGTGGTAGCTCAGCGTCATGATGATTTCCCGTAGGGTGCGCGCTGCGCACCGTTCACATGGTGCGCAGGGCGCACCCAAGCTCTTGCGATCACGTCAGACCTCCAGCAGGAAATGGGTCAGCATGCCCAGCACCGCCAGCATGAATGCCGTGCCGAGGAACTCGGGCGCGCGGAACAGACGCACCTTGGCAGATATGGCTTCGATGAAGGACAGCGCGGCTCCGCCGATGGCGAACTTCAGCACCATCGCCGCCAGCGCCAGCGGCAGCGCGCCGATGTCCCCCTGCGCGGCGATGCCCCAGGGCAGGAACAGGGCAATGCCCAGCGCCGAATAGGTGAACAGCTTGAGCGCCACCGCCCATTCGATCAGCGCCAGGTGACGCGCCGAATATTCGAGGATCATCGCCTCGTGGATCATCGTCAACTCGAGGTGGGTGGTCGGGTTGTCCACCGGGATGCGGGCGTTCTCCGCCACCGAGATCATCCAGAACGCCACCGCCGCGAACGCCAGGCTGGGATAGATGGCGAACTCGTGGTGCGACAGGGTCTCGACGATCACCGGCAGTTCGGTGGATTGCGAGATCAGGCTGGCGGTGAAGAACACCATCAGCAGCGCCGGCTCGGCGAGAAAGGAGATCAGCATCTCGCGGCGGGCGCCGAGCGTACCGAAGGAGGTGCCGCTATCCATCGCCGCCAGTGCCAGGAACACCCGCGCCAGCGCGAAGATGCCGACCAGGGCGATGACATCCGCCGCCGGCGAAAACGGCAGGTCGTTGGCGATGGTCGGGACGATGCCGGCGGCCAGCGCCATGCAGGCGAAGATCATGTAAGGCGCGAAGCGGAACAGCGGCGAGGTGTGGTGCGCGATCACCGCGTCCTTGTGGAACAGCTTGCGCAGGGTGCGATAGGGCTGGGTGATCGGCGGCGCACTTCGGCCCTGCAGCCAGGCGCGGCACTGGTTGACCCAGCCCATCAGCAGGGGCGCCAGCAGAATGGCCAGCAGGGACTGGGCGAGTTGCAGAAGGATGCCAGTCTGCATTTCTCACACCTGCCCGTAGCGAGGGCGTCGAGGCGCCGCTGTGGTGCGCCGCACGGACTGAGCGGCGGCGAAGACGTAGCCGGCCCTACGTTGAGCCGGCGGGAGGGAGTACGGCGTGCCACAGCGAGCGTTTCGGCGGTCGCAGTAGGGTGGGGGTGAGAAATGCAGGCTAACGCTCATCGTGTCGTGAAAATCAGAAGGAAGATCAGGGTGGCGAAGCTGTAGATCAGATACCACTGGATGCGACCGTGCTGCAGCCGTCCGGCCTGCTGCGACAGCCAGTCCGTCACGCGCGCGATCGGCAGATAGAGAATG
>JBGSTQ010000436.1:0-14091 GCA_041736375.1 Thiobacillaceae bacterium | reverse complement strand
GAAGAAGACGACCAGCGTGGTCGCCAGCGCGACGATCAGGTAAATCTGGTCGCTGATCCAGAACACCGGCCGCTGCAGCAGCACGTCGCGCACCGTCCCGCCGCCCAGCGCGGTGGCGGCCCCCACCATCATCACGCCGATGAGGTCCATGTTCTTGCGGCCGGCATCGAGCACGCCGGTCAGCGCGTTCACCGCGACGGCGAGCATTCCGGCCCAGTACAGCAGGTTTTCCATGGCGTAACTTTCCAGAAGATGGCGTTGGCATCGCAGTCTTGGTGCGCGAGTATCTCAAGAATCGGGGCGGCAGGCATCCGCTCCCCCCATCAGGACCGGCACAGCCGTGGTGCCCGGATGAACCAGCCGGAGCGCGCTACAATCCGCATGACTTCATCGGTCCGCCCGAACCATCGAATGCTGCCTGCCACCCTCAAACGCTATGCCTGGCTCTCCATCGCCGCGGCGCTCGCCACCATCCTGCTCAAGGGCTGGGCCTGGTGGCTCACCGGCTCGGTCGGCCTGCTGTCCGACGCGCTCGAATCCTTCGTCAACCTGGCGGGCGCGATGATGGCGCTGGCCATGCTGTCGCTGGCGGCCATGCCGGCGGACGACAACCATGCGCACGGTCACGGCAAGGCGGAATACTTCTCCAGCGGCTTCGAAGGCTTCCTCATCCTCATCGCCGCGATCCTCATCGGCTATGCCGCGATCGATCGCCTGATCAACCCGCAACCGCTCGAAGACGTGGGCATCGGGCTGGCGGTGTCGGTGGTCGCCTCGATCATCAACCTGGCCACCTCGCGCATCCTCATGGGAGTGGGCAAGAAATACAGATCCATCACCCTGGAAGCCGACGCCCATCACCTGCTCACCGACGTCTGGACCTCCGCCGGCGTCATCCTCGGCGTCGGGCTGGTGTGGCTGACCGGTTGGCTCTGGCTCGACCCCGTCATCGCCCTGCTGGTGGCCCTGAATATCGTCTGGACCGGCTGGCAGCTACTGCAGCGCTCCGCCGCGGGCCTGATGGATGTATCCATCCCCGGCGAGGAACTGAAGGCTATCGAAGAAGTGCTGGAACGCTACCGCCGGCAGGGCCTCGATTTTCACGCCCTGCGCACGCGCCAGGCCGGCACCCGAGCCTTCGTCACCCTGCACGTCATGGTGCCCGGCGCCTGGACCGTCCAGCAGGGACACGACTGGTCGGAACGCATCGAGGCCGACATCATCCGCGCCGTGGCCTACGCCCACGTCACCACGCACCTGGAACCGATCGAGGATCCGGTCTCGCTGGCGGATGAGGGGTTGGATCGGGTGATGGATTGAGTGTGTCAGCGGGGGGCTAGAATCGAGCCGCGCGATTCGTACATGATCGCCGCGACTTTGGTTTCAGATATCTCCATGTTCTTGAGAAGCTCTGGCCGCGAGCCAATCTCATCGTTCGCGCAAACTCTCTTTGCCAACCTGTATCAGCGGGCTCAGGAAATACTCGATCACGTGTCGCGTCCCCGTCTTGACCTCGACCGTCACTGCCATGCCTGGAGTGAGTCGCACCAACTTGTTCTCCACCTGCAGGGTGTCGCTGGCAAGCTTCACCCGAGTTAAGTAGATCAACCCCAGCTTATCGTCATGAATCGCGTCAGAAGACACCTGCGTGATTTTTCCGTGGATCGTGCCGTACTTGGTGAAGGGGAAGGTTTCCACTTTTACCTCGGCATCCTGCCCGGGATTCACAAAGCCGATGTCCTTGTTGGGTAGCATCGCCTCGACTTCCAGAACATTGTCACGCGGCACGACCACCATCAAGGGTTGGGCAGATGTCACCACTCCGCCTATCGTATTTGCGATCAACTGCTGCACAGTACCTGCCACGGGAGCAGTCAAATGCATCTGGCGGCCACGTTGTTCCGCCTTGATCAGTTCCTGTTCCAGGGACGCCGCCTTTTGTGCTGCCAGATTGAGTTGATCCAGAAGTTGCCGCCGAGTTTCAGCGGCAAGCGTAGCTTGCTGGCGCTGCACTTCCAGCTGGGCTGCCCGGATTTCCATGAGCTTGGCACGGGCGAGTGCCAGATCCTGTTCCTGTTCGATACGCGACTGTTCGTGTTCCAGATAGCCATGTTGGGAAATGAATTGCTCTTTCACCAGTTTCTGGTAGTCCTCCGCGCGTTGACGGGCGATGGGCGCGGTTTGCTCTAATTTGGTGACCTGCTCCCGGATCGTGACGAGTTCCGCCTGACGCCGGGCAATCTCGGACTGCAATTGAAACTGGCGGGCCTGGTATTCCTGGTAGGCACCGGAAAGCTGACGCTGCTCGGCGGAACTGCGGGCCACCATCCCTGCACTGCCTGTTTTCTCACTGAGGTCGTCAAGTCGCGGTAGTTTTCCGCTCGCCATGGCGGACAACATGGCTTGTGTGCGTAGCACTTCGAAACGCGCCGTCATGACTTCATGGCGAAGCCGTTCGCTGTCGGCAGTGGCCGCGGTGGCATCGAGGTCGATCAGTACCTGCCCAGCCCTAACAAACTGCCCGTCACGCACGTAGATCGCCTTAACCACGGACGTTTCCATCGGCTGTATTAGCTTGATTCGATCATTGGGAATGACCTTGCCGGCTGCTGTTGCAACGACGTCGATCCGGCCAAATAGTGCCCACAAGAACGCCATCAGGGCAAACGCCATGATGAGCCCGAGCGCGATACGCGGCGCGGGGTGTACCGGCGTGTCGCGTAGGCACAGAGCGGCAGGCAGAAACTGTGCTTCGTGGGGCAGCAACCCAGGGGGGGCCATATCAGTACGGCGCGACCAGGCGTGGCGAAAAACCGTGGCATAACGATCCAAAAGATCGGCTATGGCTGCTGGTCTCATTTGGCGTCGACCTCAGGCGTGCTGCAGTCGGTGCAGACGGGAATAATATCCCGCTTCGCATTCGAGCAATTCGGCGTGTGTCCCGGCTTCAACAATCTGGCCGTGATCCATGACCAGTATCCGATTGGCATGACGTACCGCAGACAGTCGATGGGCGATGACAATGACCGTGCGACCCTGGCAGATCGCCTGCATGTTGCTCTGGATAATGCGCTCTGATTCGTAATCCAGCGCGCTGGTCGCCTCATCGAAAATCAGGATTCGCGGATGTGTCATCAAGGCACGGGCTATGGCGATACGCTGCCGTTGTCCCCCGGATAGCGTCGAGCCATGTTCGCCGACTAGGGTGTCGTAGGCTTCGGGCAGTTCCAGAATAAACTCATGTGCTCCGGCCAATTTGGCGGCGGCAATAACCTGTTCCAGCGGGGCGCCAGGATCGGCCAGCGCGATGTTCTCCCGCAGGGTCCGGCTGAACAGAACGTTCTCCTGCAACACCACGCCGATTTGCCGTCTCAGGCTCGAGGCATCAACCAGAGTCAAATCCAGACCGTCGATCAGTACCCGGCCACGCTCAGGAACGTAGAGGCGCTGAATCAGCTTGGTCAACGTGCTTTTTCCGGATCCCGACCGTCCGACGATGCCGATGACTTCGCCAGGCCGGATATCAAGAGCTATGCCTTTCAGAACTTCTGGCGTGTCGGGCCGATAGCGGAAGTGGACATTGTCGAGCACGATGCGGCCATCAATCGGCGGCAAACTGTTCGTCGCCCCGGCAACTTCAGTCGGCGAATTGAGAATGTCGCCCAGCCGCTGTACCGAGATGCCGGTATGCTGAAAATCAGTCCATAGTTGCGCCATCCGCATGATCGGTTGCGCCACCCGCCCCGCCAGCATGTTGAAGGCGATGAGCTGGCCGATCGTTAGCTGGCCCTCAATCACAAGCTTGGCGCCTAGCCACAAGATGCCTACCGTCACGAGCTTGCCTACGAGGGTGGTGCTCTCGTGCGCCAGCGTGGAAAGCGTCGCTGATTTGAAGCCTGCAGACACATAAGCTGCCAGCTGGGTATCCCAGCGACGCTGCATCTGTGGCTCCACCGCCATGCTCTTGAGTGTGTCGATACCGGACACCGTCTCGACCAGGAAGGCCTGATTCTCGGCTCCCCGGTTGAATTTTTCGTGCAGCCAGGTGCGCAATAGCGGCGTGATCAACAGGGCAATAACGAAGTACAGCGGCAAGGAAGCGAGCACCACCAGCGTGAGCCAGCCGCTGTAGAACAGCATCACGCCCATGAAAACCGCCGCGAACAACACATCAAGCACCACCGTGATCGAATTGCCTGTGAGAAATGCTCGGATGTTCTCCAGCTCTCGCACTCGTGCCACCGAATCGCCAACCCGGCGTGCCTGAAAGTAGCCCAACGGAAGATGCAGCAGATGGCGGAACAGCCGCGCGCCGAGCTCGACGTCGATGCGGCTGGTGGTATGGGCGAATACGTAGCTTCGCAACCCTGACATCACCACTTCGAAGATCGACACGACCAGCAGCCCGACGGCGATCACGTCCAGAGTCGTCAACCCCCGATGCACCAGCACCTTGTCCATCACTACCTGGAAGAACAGCGGGGTGATGAGCGCGAAGAGATTCAGCACGAACGACACCAGCAGCACCTCGAAGAGCAGCTTGCGGTATTTGACGACGGCGGGGATGAACCAGGAAAAGTCGAATTTCGCCATCTCGCCGATCATCGATGCACGGGAGGTGAACAGGATGAGCTCACCGTTCCAGCGTGCCAGCAGTTCCTCCCGCGACACAACCAGAGGGCGTTCGGCTGATGGATCCTGGATCAGCGCCTTGTCCCCTCCAAAGCGGGCAAGGATGAAGAAGCCACCCGAACTGTCCACGGCCATGGCAGGCAGCGGGGAGCGATCCAGTCGGTCGATGGACGTCTTGACAGATTTGGCCTGCAAGCCGAGGTGCCTAGCAGCGAGGAGGATTTCAGTCTTGCCAAAAAGGTTGCCAGAGTCCTTGAACTGATGTCCAAGCTGGGCGGGGTCAGCGGCAGTCTGGTGGAAACGGGCCAGCATGACCAGGCAGGCAAGACCTGTGTCTGCCAGGTATTCGGAGGAAGAATGCGTGGATTGCATCGCGATCACACCTGGTCGCACACGCACCCGTTTCTGCACGGAATAGGTGTGCGAGAAGCGTATTACTGCCAGCTGGCGCCAATCACGCCAGCGAGGGCATCCTGGTAGCTCTGCGGCAGTGTCGTCTGCCCGGAGGCGGGAGGGGCAAAGCTTGCCATCGCGGAGACCAGGATTTCGACTTGACTCGCCAGTAGGGTATCGGCGCCGTCAGTTGTCTCGAATTGTTCGATGCGGTAGTCGGCTCCAAGGTACCAGTCCTGAATCACCAGCTTGTCGGTGGTTCCGATAATGCTCGCTTCCAGGTTGTTGCCGACATGCCGAAACCATATTTGGTCGGCAGCCACGCCCGTCAGAAACTGCGCCACGTCAAGATTGCCGGCTGTAGCGTCATTCTCGACAGTGGTATCGGTCCCGTAGCCACGACCCAAAGTATAGGTATCGTTACCCGTACCGCCGTTCAGGATGTCAGCACCTGCCCCGCCATCAAGGCTGTCATCGCCTGCTGCGCCAATCAGATTGTTGGCTGCGCTGTTGCCCTTGAGGACATTATCGAGAGTGTTGCCCGTGCCATGAATGGCGTTGGTACCGATTAGAGTCAGGTTCTCGACGCTGCCGCCCAGCGTCAGGGTTATGCTGGACTCGACAGTGTCGATGCCTTCGTTGGCGCTTTCCGTGATGACGTCGGTCGAGACATTGACGACGTAGGTATCATCGCCGGTGCCGCCTGACATTTTGTCGGCGCCGCCCTTGCCGTCGAGACGGTCATTACCGGAACCGCCGCTCAAGATGTTTACTGCACTGTTGCCGGTGAGGACATTGGCCAGCGTATTGCCGGTGCCGTTGATGGTGCGCGTCCCTGTCAAGGTCAGGTTCTCGACGTTGGCTGCAAGCGTATATGAGACACTGGACTGAACATGATCGATGCCTTCCTCAAGGCTTTCGGCGACGGCATCCCCAGTGTTGTCGACAACATAGATGTCGTCTCCATTACCGCCAATCAGAGTATCAGAGCCCGTCCCCCCGGACAGTGTGTTGGCGGCGCTGTTGCCCGTGATGACATTGCCCAGGGCGTTGCCGGTGCCATTGATGGCAGCGTTGCCGGTGAGGATGAGGTTCTCGACACTGCTGGCCAATTTGTAGGTAACACTGGATTCGGCGGAGTCGATGCCTTCGTCGGCCTTCTCGGTGATGATATCGGCCGATACATCGACCACATAGGCGTCATTGCCGGTACCGCCCGACATCTTGTCGGCAGCGCCTCTGCCATCGAGGCGATCGTTGCCGGCGCCGCCGGTCAGCGTGTTGATGGCGCTATTGCCGGTGAGAACGTTATCCAGTGTATTGCCTGTACCGTTAATGGCCGAGGCGCCGGTCAAGGCGAGGTTCTCGACGTTGGCAGCCAGCGTGTGGGTTACATTGGATTGCACGTAATCGCGGCCTTCGTTGAAGTTTTCGCTGACGACATCGGCCGTGCTGTCGACAATATAGGTGTCATCTCCCGCTCCGCCCTTCAGGGTGTCGTTCCCGGCACCTCCATTCAGCCAGTCATTGCCGGCATTTCCGGTGAGCACATCGTTGCCTGCCAAGCCGCTAAGGGTGTCGTTTCCGGTGCCGCCGTTCAAGGCATCTCCGCCTGATGTGCCGTTAAGGGTCAGGTCCCGCACACTGACGGTTAAATCGAAGCTGTCTGATATCGCCAGATTGCCGGTGTCCATCGCTGTCACGCGCACGCTTGTCGTGCCAATTGCGTTCGGGGTACCACTGAAGGTAAGCGTCGCGGCGTTGAAGACGAGCCACGATGGCAAGGTGCTGCCATCAGCCAGCTCGGCACTGTAACTGAGCACATCGCCGGGGTCCGGGTCGGTAAATGTATTGGAAGCAATAGTGCAGCTGTATGCCATCCCCTGCGAGGCCACCTGGTCCGGAAGGGCTGCCGACAATATGGGGGCCTGATTATTCAAACTGGCTTTGACCCCATCCACGTTCCAAACAGTACTGTCATAGAACCTGATCTGCTCGACCTTGTAAGGGTTGGCAATGCCATCGTCAAGGTAATGCTGAATCGTCAGGGTATCGGTGGTGCCTTGAATTGAAAGAACAAGATCATTGCCCACACGACTGATCTCAATATCCGACGGCATCACTTCGTCGCCAAACTCTACCGCGTCAATCTTGCCCTCGGTCGTGTCATAACTGTTAACCGTGTCCTGGCCCGAGCCTCTGTCGAAGAGATAAACATCGTAGCCTTCCCCGCCCACCAGGATGTCGTTATCCTCACCGCCGCCCATTCTGTCGTCGCCTGGTCCACCGTCAATGGTGTCGTTCCCCCGCCCCCCGAACAAGCTGTCTGCACCCATTCCCCCATCAATTTGATCATCCCTGGCCCCACCCTGGATAACGTCATCCCCTTCCAGGCCAAAGATGCGATTGCTGACATCGGGGTAACCAATAATCGAGTCATCGCCGCTTGTACCGTAGGTATTCGCTAGTGACCTGATAGAAGCATTATCCAGGCTCGCATCACTGAACTTAAACTGCTCGATATCTCTAAAATGGATGGTGAGTTCATCTGTCGCACCATACTTCAATATCAAACTTGCACTTCTGCGCTCGACTGCGGTGAGTTCACTCAACTTGACGTCTGAAAACTCGACCACATCAGATACAACCGCGGTGGGGTCACCAAAGCCCGCAGCCACATCATATTCATAGATGGCATCGATCCCATCGCCCTTTGCAAACTGGTAAACATTGCTGCTTTCATTGCCAAGTAACGAATCATTACCTAGCCCACCATCAAGATGGTCGTTCCCCGTTCCTGCCCAAAGGACATCATCCCCTGACTCGCCCTTGAGGATGTCATCACCCGCATCGCCATACAGGGTGTCGTTCCCTGCACCGCCCAACAGCGTGTCTGCGCCGGCATAACCACGAAGAGTATCGTTTCCGCTCCCCCCATCAATCAGGTCAGCCAAATCGTTTCCGCTCAGCGAGTCGTCGCCCCCAAAGCCATAGATCCGGTTGGTCCAGCCACTAAAACCTGTGATCACATCATGGCCTGATTCTGACCCCATGATCATGAGGTGGGACATGATCGCCGCCTCATCCCAGACAACCCCATCGCTGAACTGAACCTGCTCGATTTTCTGGCCGGGAGCGCTGTCCTTGAAGTAGTTAAACACGGTGATCTGATCTGCCGTGCCGTAATTGATAAAAAGGTTCAAGCTATTCTCGGGCTTGATCACCGTCAGCTCAGTAGACATAACATCCAGGAATAGCAGCACATCGTTGTTTCCCGGCGTGGTGTCCCAATCGTAAAGAAAATCGACACCCGCACCTTTGGCAAAGACGTAGGTGTCGTTTCCAAAGTGGCCACCCAAAGTATCGTCACCCCCACCGCCGATCAGCGTGTCATCCCCGACACTTCCCAGCAAGGTGTCGTTGCCCGCCCCGCCGTCAAGGGTGTCGCTCAGCGCGCCGCCTATCAGGTAGTCGTTGCCATCGAAGCCATAGATGTGATTCTTACTGTCGCTGTAGCCTGCGATCGAGTCATTGCCCGCCGAGCCCCTAGCAGTGATGACGACCGCCTCCTTGTCCCAGATCACGCCGTCGCTGAATTCGAACTGCTCGATCTTGTACCCGGGGTCGACGTTGAAGTAACTGGACACCGTAAGCTGATCCGTCACGCCGTACTTGAGTATCAGGTCGTTGCCGCTGCGCTCAAGTGCTGTCACCTCTCCGGAAACCACATCCAAGAAATGCACGACATCGACATTGCCTACGGTGCTGTCGTAATCAGTAATTCGATCCACACCCGCACCTTTGGCAAAGACGTAAGTGTCGTTACCCTTTTCCCCATATATCTCATCGGCACCCTCCCCGCCCTGCAACCAGTCGTCCCCCTCTCCACCCAGAATCAGATCATCACCCGATCCGCCAGAAATCATGTCAGCACCGCCCTCACCATCCAGCGAATCGTTATCGGCCCCGCCGTCGATGTAGTCGTCGCCCCAACCTCCGTCCAGCATGTCGTTACCACTACCTCCAAACAAGGAGTGGCCAGTAAGGTCGCCGTTGTCGCTGGCAGACTGATAAATGAGTGCGGGTGAAAATCGAGTTAGTTCCGCTGTGCTTGCGCCATCAGGGTCAAATAAAGCGGTGAACTCAGGACTTGAAAACTTAAATGTGGCATATAGATTCAGGCCGCCATCCGCGCTTTGGGCCAGGCTAACGCCGTCACGTTGCCATCCGGTAAAGGTAAACGCAGGAGTGCCAGGCAGAATGTAGAAGGTGGACAGCGCCCGCTGCCAGCCCGCAAACCCTGTGCCCCAGACTGCAGCAAAATCACTACCCGCCACTTCAGAAAGCGGGTAAGCAGTTCCTGCGGCAACCCCATCCAAAGCAATGGCCATGGGGACATACCCTCTTGCCACGGTAATGGTGTCGTTGCCGTCCCCACCCTCCACCAGGACTCGATTGTTTGCAGGAATATGGCGCAAGCTGCCTGCACCGCCGTCATTCGCCGGGTCGGGGCTGCCGATATGAATGTAATCGCTGCCCGAACCACCATTGATGATGTCGGAGCCACCGTACTGCGACCAGATATAGTCATTACCGTCGGCGGCATCAACGAAGTCATCGACAAAATCAGTCTGGATGAAGTCAGCACCGCCCATTCCATCATAGCGGTTGATCGATCCCGGAATTGCATAATCGCGGCTCCCGTCCCATCCCCAGCCAGCCAAGTCCAAGTTCATCATGAGGTCGGCTAATGCACTTCCGGTGTAGGACTTGTTTGCAGCGGGTGGCGTGCTCGTTCCGAGCACTATCCCCAGTTCGCCATCGCTCCAGCCTTTGACAAGGACATTGCTGTCGCCCTTGTGGACCAGTAGCCGGGTCTCACCATCGACAACGCTTCCGCTGTAGGTGATGCCGTTCTGCAAATCGATCGAGGTATCGCTGCCCGCAGTGTGGATCCATTTGGCCGGATCAAGCCCAGTGCTGCCCCGCGCTTCGATGGTGCCGAACTGGATAACGCCCAAGCCGTTTGAATCGAGGACTGTATCGTAGCCATCGCCAGGGTTAATGAGGTAGGTGTCGTAACCGTCACCCCCCTCCATGTAATCGCCGGCCTTACTACCGATGAGAGTGTCATCACCGGCCATACCGTAGAGGTGATCAATTTTGTCGCCACCTGACAATGTTTCACCGGTGTCTTTACCAAAAACCACCTGGCGCAGCGTGGCAACCGGGACCGACTGGATGTTGGAATCATTGCCCAGCAGCACGGCATAGGTACTCGTCTTGTCCTCAAAACGGTATTGCACACCGAGGTGGTCGATCTTGACGGCGATACTGTCGTCTTTATTGAAGAAGTTCATCCACGAAAGCATGGCGGCGCGGTCGTTCAGGTATTGGTCGGTGAGGTTTCCGGTGCCGGTGGTGGGGTTGTAACGGTCGAGTTCGCCGTGGGTGTTGACGACGTCATACAGGACAGTGCTGCCGGTGACAGCGAAGGGATTGAGTTTATAAAGCGCATAGCGATATGCCTGCCCGTCTGCGCTGTCAGCTAGGGCCATGGACGCGATCTGGGTGCCGCTGTATACGGCAAGGGGCTGGATGTTCAGACCGGTCGCCTTGAAGAGGCTGGCTTCCCACCAGGTTTGCAGGCTCTGGAGATTGACGTAGTACTCGTTCCGGTCTACCGCGCTGTCGCCGTTCAGAGTCGGAACGGCATCGTAGTCGAGGTGACCGTACTGGTAGTTCTGCTGGAACAGGGTGCGCAGGGCGTCGAGGGTAGTTTCGAGAGTGTCGCCGTTTTGAAGGCTACTGGCCTTGAGGATTTGGGTAATGGAATCGACGCTTGCGGCAGGGTCAATCTGGGCAAGAGTGGCGTAGAGGGCAAGGGAATCAGTTAGGACACGCTGGCTGTGATTGAGGGATAAGGGAGGATCGCTTACATCGGAAAGGAACTGGTTTTCGATGGCAATCGAGATCATTGGGGCCACCTGAGCACCCAGTCCCGCGATGGGGGAGATGCCCGCATCGGCCTTAAGGTTGAGAATTTTGGCCGGGTCAACCGGGGTTGTGATGCCGAAGGCTTCGAGAATTAGCGCAGTGCCACTGCCCAGAACACCGTTGAGCCCTGGGGCGTTGTAGAGATAGGCTTGGCCAATGTCACTGCCAAAGTCCGCTCCCAGACCGACCGCCAGATAACCGCCGAGACTGTGGCCGCTGACGGTAAAGCCGTGAGTAAGGGTACCGTTACTCAGCCAGGATTGCACCTGGGCCTTGAGCAGGAGGTACTGGGCGGCGAGATCCAGGGGAATTAAGCCGCTGATTATGATCCCGGTAGCGACAATGTCACCCGGGTCATTCAGTTCGGTGCCGCGAATGGCAAGGTACCTCTTGCCAGTGGCAATTTCCTGGAATACGGTGGCGGAGAGGCCCGAGACATCGTTGTATTGATCAACCACTTTCCACTTCAGAGCAAAGGTGGTGGCTTGGGAGGAAGACATACCCTTGCCAACGTCCTCTAGTGCATCCGTATAGGCGCCACCAGTTATTTCTGTGTGAAGGGTTGAATATGCGCCGAATGCAAGTTCAGCTTGTTCGAAGTATTCGATGATTGTGCTCATTGCTCATCCCCTCTTACGAAAATTGCAGTTTCAAATCTTGATGGCTGTCCGACCGGGTCGGGACACATGAAACTTGAGTGATGCCATGGTCCAGGCAAATCGCCACCAGATCGCCCATAACGAATACTCTCTCCGAGCACTTTCCTATCACTGCGACGAATGATTCGGTGCTGAATTCGCAACATATTCAGATACCCCTGTCGGTAATAGTGCTCTTCCGATTCGTCGTAAAACTCATCCGTCGGATTTACCGTCGAAGAAAGGGGAAGCACAAAATTCCTCCGTTTTAGTTCATCGAATTTCTCCGCCGGCAGCTTCACCGTCTCATAAACCCTGACCCCGCCATCGCCCGCGCACATCTCTCGCACCTGCCGGTCATAGTGCGACTTCACCCCATTCGAGATGAGCATCGGTGCGGACAGAACCGTTACGCCTGCAATCAGCGCCAAGGTTTTCCCCCTCGGCGTACTCGATCGACGCCAAAGCAGCACTCCCCCCAACAAGGCGATGAGTGGAACACCCACCCATACAAATAAAGCCAGTAATGCCATGCTGTTCATGCCGCCTCCTCCAAGATCACATGATTGGCAGGCTGGACCATAAGGCCCAGCTCAAACACGTTTGCAGCCCGAATGCTCGATGGCACTGTCTTGCAGCCTTCGTGAAACAGAGCAATCCGGTTGGCCAAGGCCTGAATTGACTGTAGCCATCGGCAGGTACGGGAGAGTTGATTTGCCAGGAACCAAATTCCAGCTGGGTGCGTATCGCATTTGGCGATTCAGCAGAGCCGTGCGCGCAGTGGCCACTCGGTGATTACGTATGTAATACATATGTCCCCCTCCTTATTTTCTGCTTCCAGGGTATTGAATCCGTGAGCGTTATAGGAATGTGTCTTGCGGCCTTGACTCCTGTCTATTCAACTTAAGTTGTAGTCCTCACAACCCCATGAATACACGCATTATTCAGTTTGAAGACTGAATTGGTCGTTCAGTTTCGGTGCGTGTCAAGACGAATTCTTACGTGTCTGAAGATGAAACATTTTGGTCGACAAGATCAGTCAACCGCTTTTCTGAGAGCGATGGTCAAAAGTTGGCTCAGGGAAATGTGCCGAACGGGATTTCTTTTCGAACCCATCCACAGCCTTTGGGGCTCATATGGAATTCGTGGACAGGAGTTCTTTTGCGATTGGGAGAATCGTGGCAACCAAGCGGGGCCGATATATGCCGCTGGAACCAGATTCGTTGAAGATGCTACGAGCGACTTATCTGGATATAACTGAGTCTTACCAACAAAACCTATCCGACCCACAGTGACAGCGAACACTCAATGCCGATCACGAGTTCGCTGAACAACGGCCCAGGGTAGTCAGCTTTCCCTGAACAACCGAATAGCCTCGTCCAGCCGATGCACCGGGTGAATCTCCATCCCGGCAATCTTCTGTTTGGGCTGATTGGCGGCCGGCACGATAGCCTGGGTGAAGCCCAGCTTGGCGGCTTCCTTCAGACGTTCCTGGCCGCGCTGCACCGGGCGGATTTCACCGGCGAGGCCGACTTCGCCGAACATCACCAGCTTGTCGGGCAGGGGCTTTGATCTGAGCGAGGAGACGATCGCCGCCAGCACCGCAAGGTCGGCGGCGGGTTCGCTGATCTTGACCCCGCCCACCGCATTGACGAACACGTCCTGGTCGAAGCAGGCGATGCCGGCGTGGCGGTGCAGCACCGCCAGCAGCATGGCGAGACGGTTCTGTTCCAGGCCGACGCTGAGACGGCGCGGACTCGGCGCGTGGCTGGCATCGACCAGCGCCTGGATTTCCACCAGCAGCGGACGGGTGCCTTCCTGCGTGACGAGTACGCACGACCCCGGTACCGGCTCGCCGTGGCGCGACAGGAAAATCGCCGAAGGGTTGGAGACACCCTTGAGGCCCTTCTCGGTCATCGCGAACACGCCGATTTCGTTGACCGCGCCGAAGCGGTTCTTGAACGCGCGCACCAGGCGGAAACTCGACCCGGTGTCACCCTCGAAATACAGCACGGTGTCGACGATGTGCTCGAGCACGCGCGGGCCGGCGATGGCGCCTTCCTTGGTGACGTGGCCGACGAGGATGATCGCGGTGCCGCTCTGCTTGGCATGGCGCGTGAGCTGCGCGGCGCATTCGCGCACCTGTGCCACCGAGCCGGGGGCGGAGGTCAGCGCTTCGGAATACAGGGTCTGGATCGAGTCGATCACCGCGACGTCGGGCTTCAGCTCGGCAAGGTGCGCCAGGATGGCTTCCAGCCGGATTTCCGGCAGCACCGGCAGATTGGTTTCGGGCAGGGAGAGGCGCCGTGCACGCAGCGCCACCTGACGCGCCGATTCCTCGCCGCTGACGTACAGGGTCTTCAGGCGTTGCGAGAGATGGGCCATGGCCTGCAGCAGCAGCGTCGACTTGCCGATGCCGGGGTCGCCGCCG
>JBGSTQ010000435.1:0-5710 GCA_041736375.1 Thiobacillaceae bacterium | reverse complement strand
GGCCTGCTCGCGACGAACACCGGCAAGCCCATCTCCGTGCCCGTGGGCGTGAAGACGCTCGGGCGCATCATGGACGTGCTCGGCCGCCCGATCGACGAGGCCGGCCCGATCGGCAACACCGAGAGCTGGCCGATCCACCGGGCCGCACCGAGCTACGAGGACCAGGCCAAGTCCATCGAGCTGCTCGAGACGGGCATCAAGGTGATCGACCTGATCATGCCGATTTCCAAGGGCGGCAAGATCGGCCTCTTCGGCGGCGCCGGCGTGGGCAAGACCGTGACGCTGATGGAACTGATCCGCAACATCGCCGTGCAGCACAGCGGTTTCTCGGTGTTCGCCGGCGTTGGCGAACGGACCCGTGAAGGCAACGACTTCTATCACGAGATGAAAGAAGGCGGCGTGCTGGACAAGGTCGCCCTGGTTTACGGCCAGATGAACGAACCCCCGGGCAACCGTTTGCGCGTGGCGTTGACCGGCCTGACCATGGCCGAGTACTTCCGCGACGAAGGCCGCGACGTGCTGCTGTTCGTCGACAACATCTACCGCTACACCCTGGCCGGTACCGAAGTGTCCGCGCTGCTGGGACGGATGCCGTCCGCGGTGGGCTACCAGCCGACCCTGGCCGACGAAATGGGCCGCCTGCAGGAGCGCATCACCTCGACGCGCACCGGCTCGATCACCTCCTTCCAGGCCGTGTACGTGCCGGCGGATGACTTGACCGACCCGTCGCCCGCGACCACCTTCGCCCACCTCGACGCCACCCTGGTGCTCTCCCGTCAGGTTGCCGAACTCGGTATCTATCCCGCGGTGGATCCGCTCGACTCGACTTCGCGGATTCTCGATCCGCAGGTGGTCGGCGACGAGCACTACTCGGTCGCCCGCAAGGTGCAGGGCACGCTGCAAAAATACAAGGAACTGCGCGACATCATCGCGATTCTGGGCATGGACGAACTGTCGCCGGAAGACAAAGTGGCGGTGGCGCGTGCGCGTAAAATCCAGCGCTTCCTGTCGCAGCCCTTCTTCGTCGCGGAAGTGTTCACCGGTTCACCGGGCAAGTACGTCACGCTGAAAGAGACCATCGCCGGCTTCAAGGCGATCGTCGAAGGCGAATACGACCACCTCCCCGAACAGGCCTTCTACATGGTCGGCCCGATCGAAGAAGCCGTCGAAAAGGCGAAGACGATTCAGTAATCGAGGGATCAGGAGTCAGGGGCCAGGGATCAGGGAAATTGGAGACGCGGCGAAGCCGCACCGCCCCTGAATCCTGAATCCTGAATCCTAGCCCCTGAAAGGAAAAACATGGCTATGACAATACACGTCGACATCGTCAGCGCAGAAAAGTCGCTCTACTCGGGCACCGCCGAAGTGGTGATCGCGCCGGGCGAGCGCGGAGAACTGGGTATTTATCCCCGTCATACGCCCTTGCTGACCACGCTCAAGCCTGGATCGGTGCGCATCAAGGTGCCCGATCAGGTCGAAGAGGAGGTGGTTTACGTCTCCGGCGGCATTCTCGAAGTGCAGCCTCACGTTGTCACCATCCTGTCCGACTCCGCCATTCGCGGCGCCGATATCGACGAAGCGAAGGCTCTCGAAGCCAAGCGCGCCGCCGAAGAAGCGATGAAAGACAAGGCGGCCACCATTGACTACGCCCAGGCGCAGGCCGAACTGGCGCAGGCGGTGGCTCAGCTTGCTACGCTGAAAAAATTGCGCAAGCTGACTTGATACTGCCGATGGCAGGAGCAGACGCAAAAAAGGCAACCCGCGGGTTGCCTTTTTCATTCACTGAGACCAGGCCAGGCGTTCATTTATGGCGACCGGGTGTCGTTATGATCCTTGGGTCGACTGACAGAGCGGGTACGGAATGTGCATGTGAATAGAAATTTCGAGCTGATACGCGCAGAAGTGGCAACGATAACCGAAATGATACGGCCGCGCGCCGAGGCCGCCGAGAGGGAATTCCGCTTGCGTTTTGCCGCCAGCTCGCCCATATCCGAGGTGGTGCTGAGCCAGCGCGGCCTGATGGGCAATATCCTGATTCGCGGCGAAAATTATGGCGGGCGCAACCAGGCGCTGACTGCGTTGTGTGGCGACGCCGCCATGGCGGGCTTTGGCGTGATTTATATTACCGAAGGGCTGGTCCCGTCTTTGGCTGCGACCTTACGCGACGTGGCGCGCAAGGCCTTCGGCCCGGCCCGTTATCACGCCTTGAATATTGGTGTCGAAAAAGGCGGCAAATTGAAGGTGAGCCGAAGAGCCGTGTCGGTGCTGCAATTCAACACCAGCTATGCTCCGAGCAGTGTCGACGAGCTCCGCCGGCGCTTGCCGGGCATCCTCGACTGGATTACGGAAAGCGACTTCGAGCTTCCCCTTCTGCTGGTTCTCGAGAATTACCATTTGTACTGCAGGGAATTCGCGTCGGATTTGCTTGAACGGACTCTTTCGGCCAATTGCGCGGTCGTTCTCACCACGCTGGGCTCGGATCCGCGTATCGGCATAGCCCCTGCCATTGATGCCGGGGTAGTCCAGAAATGCGCGACCATCCTGGATCTCAACCGCAGACGGGCAGGGGACGCCTAGGACCAGCCAGGCATCCTGCCTGTGCGCCCAGTCATGGCGCGGCCGGCAGCTCGAAAGACCAAATCGAGTGCGATGCCGGCATCAAAGCAGCGCACTGTCCTGCCGCTCGCCACGCTCGTAGACGACATGTGCGCGTCCGACCAGCAGCAGATCGAGCGGGCCGATGCGCGAGACATCCTTGTTGGTGTAGGGCAGGCGATGCAACACGTAGCGCATGGCATTGAGCCGCGCCCGTTTCTTGTCGTCAGACTTGATGACCGTCCACGGTGAGTCGGCGGTATCGGTGTAAAAGAACATCGATTCCTTGGCCTTGGTGTACTCGTCCCATTTGTCGAGGGATGCCAGATCGATCGGCGACAATTTCCATTGCTTCAGCGGGTGAACCTCGCGCTCCTTGAAGCGGCGGCGCTGCTCCTCGCGGCTGACCGAAAACCAGAACTTGATCAGGTGCACGCCGCTGCGCACCAGGTTGCGCTCAAATTCGGGCGCCTGACGCATGAATTCCAGATATTCCTCCTGGTTGCAGAAGCCCATCACCCGTTCGACCCCGGCGCGGTTGTACCACGAGCGGTCGAACAGGGCGATCTCGCCTGCCGTCGGCAGATGCTGGACGTAGCGCTGGAAATACCACTGGCCACGTTCCATGTCGCTGGGCTTTTCCAGTGCCACCACATGCGCGCCGCGCGGATTGAGGTGCTCCATGAGGCGCTTGATGGTACCGCCCTTGCCGGCGGCGTCGCGGCCTTCGAACAGAATCACCACCTTCTGGCCGGTTTCCTTGACCCAGGCCTGCAGCTTGAGCAATTCCACCTGCAAGCGGTATTTCTGTCGCTCGTAACTTTTGCGCGACATCAGATTCTTGTAAGGGTAGCCGCCCTCGCGCCAGTCGTCGGCCAGTTCGCTGTCGGGATCGGCCTGCAATCCCTGGGCTCCGGGCAGCGGGCTCTGCAGCAGTGCCTTGCGCAGTACTTCGGCATCTTCCGGGGAGGCGCCCGCAAGAATGGCTTTCAGCGACTGGATGAGTTCAGGGCTGCCGTCGCCCGCCTGGCTGAGGATGTCGTCGACGGCCACGATTTTCGATTCCTGTGCGGCGTCCACCGCCTCGTTGACTGCGAACGACTCGATCCCCCGGCTGCTGTGCGAGGGTGAGATATCTCCTGCCGCGGCAGCGCGCGGCTTGGCTGGCTTGCGGGATGACGGCTTCGACTGGGCCTGAATGATGTGGGTCGAGATGGGGCGCTTGGTTGTCAAAACAAAATCCTTTCGAAATACACGCAGGCCGGCAAAAAGCCGGAAACTGATTCAGAACAAAAAAACAGGCCCCGAAGGCTCTGTTGACACATAAAAAAGACCAACAAATCCTATTAAAGACAAAAAAACCGTGTTTGTGAACCCCCATTCGCGCAAACAAGCTTCCAATCCTGCTCGACGGCCATCAGGCTTTCCGACGTCCCATGCTTTCTGTTGGGAGGGAAGGCCGCGTTTTCATTTTGGCGGTCAAGCCTAGGCCTTATACTTGGCGCGAGTCTTGCTCGATCTACCTGCTGAAACGGCTACCACCCGACTGATACGAATGCATTCCATACTTGAAATCCTGATTCTCGCAGCGGGCAAGGGAACCCGGATGCGCTCCGATCTTCCCAAGGTGCTGCACAAGCTGGCCGGCAAGCCCCTGCTCGGGCATGTGGTCGATACCGCCCACGTTCTCGGCGCTTCGCAGACCTGTGTGGTCTACGGTTTCGGCGGCGAGGCGGTGCCGCAGGCCTTGGCTGACGACAAGCTGACATTTGTGCTACAGGCTGAACAGCTCGGTACCGGGCACGCGGTGATGCAGGCTTTGCCGCGTCTCGACGACCGGGGCGTGACCCTGGTGCTGTACGGCGATGTGCCGCTGACCCGGGCGTCAACCCTGGTGCCGCTGGTGGCGGCGGCGCAGGCCGGCAAGCTGGGATTGCTGACCGTCACGCTGGTGCATCCCGACGGTTATGGCCGCATCGTGCGCGATGCCTCGGGGCAGGTGACCCGCATTGTCGAGCACAAGGATGCCACGCCGCACGAACGCGCGATTTCCGAGGTCAACACCGGCATACTCGCGGTGCCGACCCGGCATCTGAAAAACTGGATCGGCAGATTGCGCAACCACAATGTGCAGGGCGAGTATTACCTGACCGACATCATCGCGCTGGCCGTTGGCGAGGGCGTCACGGTGGAAGCCTACCAGCCCGCGCAGGAGTGGGAGGTGCTGGGCGTCAACAGCAAGGCCCAGCTGGCCGAACTCGAACGCATCCATCAGGGTGAAGTGGCGGGCGCGCTGCTGGAGGCGGGCGTCACGCTGATGGACCCGGCCCGGCTGGATGTGCGCGGTTCGCTCAACTGCGGACGCGACGTGGTGATAGACGTCAACTGCGTGTTCGAAGGCGACGTGGAACTGGGGGATGGCGTGCAAGTGGGCGCTAACTGCGTGCTGCGCAACGTGCGGGTCGCCGCGGGCACGCGCATCGACGCCTTCACCCTGATCGACGAGGCCGTGATCGGCGAGGCCAACCGGCTCGGTCCGTTCTCGCGCATCCGCCCGGGCACCACGCTGGCGCGCGATGTTCACGTGGGCAATTTCGTCGAGATCAAGAACAGCCAGATCGACGACGGTTCGAAGATCAACCACCTGTCCTACGTCGGCGACACGACCATGGGCAAGAAGGTCAACATCGGTGCCGGCACCATCACCTGCAATTACGACGGCGCCAACAAGCACCGCACCGTGATCGAGGACGAGGTCTTCGTCGGCTCCGACACCCAGCTCGTGGCCCCCGTCACCGTAGGCCGGGGTGCGACCCTGGGCGCCGGCACCACGCTGACCCGCGATGCGCCGGCCGGCGAGCTCACCTTGTCGCGGGCGAAACAGCTCACGCTCAACGGCTGGAAGCGGCCGGTCAAACAGAAAAAGGAAGGCTAAATATGTGCGGCATAGTCGGCGCGGTTGCGCAACGTAACGTCGTTCCCATCCTGCTCGAAGGACTGCGGCGTCTCGAATACCGCGGCTACGATTCCGCCGGGCTGGTCATCATCGATGGTGGCCTCAAGCGGGTGCGCAGCGTCGGCCGCGTCGCTTCGTTGGCGGAGGAGTGCGCGGCGC
>JBGSTQ010000231.1:0-1921 GCA_041736375.1 Thiobacillaceae bacterium | reverse complement strand
CCGCGAAACTGCGCCAGCACGCTGTCGCCGTGGCGATAGAGAAAGAACAGCGCGAAAACCGCCAGTCCGAATTTCGCCACGTTGCGCCCGATGCCGCCCGCCAGCGCCCTCATCCGATGGCTGTCGGTGAAACCGAGGGCGTCGATCTGCACGCGCAACCACACCGGATCGGCCTGGACACGCTGATATTGGGCGACGATCCATTCCCCTCCCAGCCAGTCACGCACACCGGCCGGCAGCGGCGGCAGCCCGTGCTCGGAGAGCTGCCTGAGGGTCGCCGAGGCCACCGCCACGTCGCCAATCAGGGTAATCAGCACCCACACCATCGGCAGCAGAAGCGTCGCCGCGACACCCAGCGTCATCAGCAGTGCGGCGAGGTTGTCGCGCCCGGGCAGACGACGGCTCAGCCTCTGGTGCAGCGGCCAGGTGACGTAGGCAAGAATTCCCGCCCAGGCCAGCGCGGCGAGAAACGGCGACAACACCCAGAAGGTCAGGCCGAAAATGGAGACCAGGAAGGCCAGGCCGACGACGCGGCGGGCGAGGGGCGAGTCGATATTGATGGGCATGGGGCAAGCTTACCGGGTGTCCGCCGTCGTCTGCAATGCACGGCGGGTCGAGGCGAATACACTGGCCGCTGCAAGGTATCGGCGTCGCCAGCCCACGAATGAGGGGGCGTCCCATGTCGTTGGGGACGAGGACGCAATCTTCTGGTTCATGCCGGCCTCCGGCAGCTGCGTTGCAGTAATTTCAACATCAGCTTGCGGCCTTCATCCAGCAGCAGGATGGACGAGGCTACCGCGAACGCCAGCCCCCAGTCCTGGGCGGACAATGCCGTGGTATCGAAGATGGCCTGGGCCGGCGTCCAGTGCACCACCAGCGCCTGCAATGCCACCACCGTTGCCAGCGCCGTCCACAGCTTGCCGTTGCTGAAAAACTGGCGGTTGAACGCGGAATGATGCTCGGCGCGCGCGTTGAACACGTTGAAAAACTGGAACAGCACGAAGGTGGTGAACGCCAGCGTCAGCGCGTAGGCTTCGCCGCGGCCCTGAGCGTAGTAAAACAGCCCCAGGGTGCCTGCCGACATGGTGATGCCGTACATCAGCAGGCGTTTGAAGCGCGCCAGGGACAGGATGCGCTCGTCGGCGCGGCGCGGAGGCTCATTCATGATGCCGGGACGGCCCGGTTCCAGGCCCAGGGTCATGGCGGGGGGGCCGTCCATGATGATGTTGATCCACAGGATCTGAATCGCCGTGAACGGCGTTGGCATGCCCAGCAGTTGCGCACCGAGCACGGTGAGGATGGCGCCGACGTTGGTGGAGAGCTGGAAGCGCACGAACTTGACGATATTGTCGTAGATGGTGCGGCCTTCCCTGACCGCGCCGACGATGGTGGCGAAATTGTCGTCGGTGAGCACCATGGTGGCGGCCTCGCGGGTCACTTCGGTGCCGGTGATGCCCATGGCCACGCCGATGTCGGCGTTTTTCAGCGCCGGGGCGTCGTTGACGCCGTCGCCGGTCATCGCGACGACGTGGCCGCGCGCCTTCAGCGCCTGAACAATCTTGACCTTGTGTTCAGGTGCGACGCGGGCGAACACCACGGTTTCCTCGATGTGCCGGGAAAGTTCGGCGACGTCGAGGCGGTCGAGTTTGGCGCCGGTCAGAACAGCCCCTTCCAGTCCCAGTTCGCGGGCGATGGCGGCGGCGGTGATGGCGTGGTCGCCGGTAATCATCTTGACCTGGATGCCGGCGTTCCTGCACTGGCGAATGGCGTCGCGCGCCTCGGGTCGGGGCGGGTCGATGATGCCGACCAGTCCGGTCAACACCAGGTTGTTTGCCCAGGCCATCAGGTCGCCGGCGGGGTCAAATTCCCGCGCCGGGATGTCACGACTGGCTACCGCCAGCACGCGCATGGCCTGGCCGGC
>JBGSTQ010000207.1:0-31902 GCA_041736375.1 Thiobacillaceae bacterium | reverse complement strand
CGCCAGCGCGTCGCCCTCGCCCGCGCCCTGCTCAAGGACCCGCCCATCCTCATCCTCGACGAAGCCACCGCCATGTTCGACCCCGAGGGCGAGAAGCGCTTCATCGAGGAATGCCGCGCCACGCTGGGAAGCCGCACGGTGTTGCTGATCACCCACCGGCCCGCCAGCCTGGCGCTGGCGGATCGGGTCGTCGAGTGGGATAGGGGGTAAACGCACTCGGCCAGGGGCGGGCCATTAACATCCGCTCGGCCGTAGGGTGCGCCATGCGCACCATTTGTACGATGGTTGGTGCGTAAGGCGCACCCTACGCTTTTTTGACCCTGGGAACACACACCGCGAATTTCGCGACCAGCAAAACAGAACTGAATTTGCATTGATCCCAATATGGGACTAGCATGCATCCATGCGGGTAATCGCTTACAGGTCGCTACAAAATTTCTGGGTTTTGCACCCGGCGGCTGAGCAACCCTTGAAAGCCTGGTATGACGAGGCCAAAAAGGCCGTGTGGCAGCAACCTGCCGATATCAAGGCCCGCTACCGCAGCGCCAGCTTTGTAGGCAATAACCGTGTGGTGTTCAACATCAAGGGCAATGACTACCGGTTGATCGTCGCAATCGCCTATCGGATCGGTGTCGTATACGTGAAGTTTGTTGGGACACATGCGCAATATGACCGGGTCGATGCGGCGACGGTCCAGATGGACTAAAGAGGAATTCGCCATGGACATTAAACCCATTCGCACCGAAGCGGACTACAAGGCGGCACTCAAGGAGATATCCGCCCTTATGGAGAGTGATCCCGAACTGGGAACTGCGGATGGCGATCGCCTCGATATTCTCTCAACGTTGGTGGAAGCCTATGAAAACCGAAATTTCCCCATGGACCTCCCCGACCCGGTCGAAGCCATCCTGTTCCGCATGGAACAACAGGGCCTCAAGCCAAAGGATCTGGAACCGATGATCGGCCAACGCAACCGTGTTTACGAAATCCTCAATCGCAAACGTCCGTTGACCATGGCCATGGTGTGGCGGCTGCACAAGGGCTTGGGCATTCCAGCTGAAAGCCTGATCAGGCAACCCTGAACGTCAGCAAACTCGCCCGCCCCATGCCCCGAATACGTACGCCATCAACCACGCTCCATCGACAACCAATAACAAAGCCCCCACAAATAGCACTCGATTATGCGTAATCGAACGATTACAATTGTGCCATGTACACCGTCAAATACCTGGCTGAATTCGACGGCTGGCTCCACAGCTTGAAGGATCGCTCGACGCGATTCCGACTGTTGACAAACCCCCTCCCCCTCGATGGGGGAGGGTTGGGGAGAGGGTGAGCAGTTGCGGAGTTTTATCGCAACTGCCTGATTTTAAACAACCCCTCTCCCTAGCCCTCTCCCGCAAGGGGAGAGGGAATCACCCGTTTTTGGACTTTGTCAGCACGCTGGATCGCTAAACGCGATTCCGACTGCGGCCGCCACACTAGTGTTTGAGGAGTGAACCATGAACAAAACAGTCAAAACCGCCGACCTACCCGAATTCGATATGGCGCAGCACATCAAGACCGATGCCGACGTGGCCGAATATCTGCGTCAAGTTCTAGAGGAGGGCGACCCAGGGGAACTGGCTGCTGCGCTCGGCCACATCGCCAAAGCTCGCGGCATGACCGAGATCGCCAAAGCCAGCGGCATAAAGCGCGAAGCGCTCTATAAAGCTTTGCGTCCCAATGCCCAGCCAAGGCTGGAAACCGTTCAACGCGTCTGCAAAGCCCTGGGTGTCAAACTGACGGCAACGGTCGATCGCTAATATTGCACACCAGCCGCGCCACACTCAACCGCCTGCTGGATGAAACCGGCACCAGCCTGACCCTCACCACCCTGGCCAGCGCGGCGGCCGCATTGGGCAAGAAAGTCCGTCTTGAGTTGACCGCCGACTAATCGGTGAGAGTACCCGCCCTCCTGTGGGAACACCCGCAAGGGGTAGGCCATGGTTGCCCCCGCAAGGGGGAGGCCGTGGTTGTAAAGCCGCTAAAGCGGCGACAACCACGCTCTAAGGCCGATAAATCGGCAACAACCATACTCCGGCGCCCCCGCCGCGATAAGCCGTCGCGCCCAACCCCGGCCTGATCCAACCTCCCCACCTTGCAATCGGTCCGAGGGCGGACCTCCCACAAAACCACCCGGTACCACCAACCTATCCTGTGGGAGCGGCGCCCTCGCCGCGATAAACCGTCGCACCCAATGCCCGCCCGACTCAACCCCAGCTCCCCGACCCAACCGCCCCCCGTCATATAATCCCGCCACGCCCCCGCTATCCCCGCCCCATGCAGCACCTCACCCATAAACTCCGGCAGTTCCTCGCCCTCACCGCCCCGGAACGCAGCACCTTCCTCGCCGCGACGGCGATGCTGCCGCTGTTCTGGATCAGCCTGCGCGTCCTCGGCCTGCAGCGGCTGCAAACCCGCCTGCAGCGCACACCTCTCCGTCATCCGGCCACGCTCGCCGCCGACGACCTCCCACGACTCGGCAAGCTGGTCAACAGCGCCGCCCATCACGCCCTCGGTCCCGCCAACTGCCTCACCCGCTCGCTCTATTTATGGTGGCTGCTGCGGCGCAGGGGCATCGACTGCCAGCTGCGCATTGGCGTGCGCCTGACCGGCGGCGTGCTCGATGGCCATGCCTGGGTCGAATACGCCGGCGTGCCCGTCAACGACCGCGCGGATGTGAGTGCTGACTTCGCCCCCTTCGACAAACCGGTCTCGCCCAGCCTCTTCTCCTCGCCATGAGCGGCATCGCGTTATTCATCGGCATAGAGGTCGCGCCATCAGACTTGCCCCGGCCCAAATCCTCGCGTCAAACAGGCATGCCCACAACGGACCGCTGTTTGAACACGCTCTTGCATCCCTACCGGCTAAAATGCCAACCAAATCCAGTTAAAGGTTGTTTGCCATGTTGTCCCAACGCGTAGTTCTCTCGCCAGAAGCCATGTTCCAGGAAATCGGCGGCGAAGGAGTCATTCTCGATCTCGCAACTTCCACCTATTTTGGTCTGGACGAAGTAGGGGTGCGTCTTTGGCAACTGCTTCAGACCAACCCCAACCTGCAGGGCGCCTGTGACGCCCTGCTTTCCGAATACGAAGTCGAATCAGCCCAACTCGAGCAGGACTTGCTCAAACTGGTTACGCAGCTTTGTGAGGCGGGGCTTGCCAAAGTTGAATGACCAGGCCCGGCGTACTCGGATAGCTGCCGTTTTGCAAACCCGTGTTGGTGGACAAACCTGAATCCATCAATCAATTGCGGCTATCTGTCCTGGGCTGATCGAACATGAGTCTATGCATTGATTGCGGTTGCGCATTTTGCTGTGACGGCACCTTGTATTCGAGGGCGCCCTTGAGGGAAGATGACTTACCCATTCTCGCCAATCGGTTTGATGTCCTGCAGGAAGCCAAGAAAAATGAGGGTGGCAAGCCTGAGGCCAATTTCAAGCAGCCATGCAAGCTATGCGTAAACGACAGATGCTCGGCTCACGAGGAAAGACGGCCGGCCATTTGCGGGGATTACCAATGCAAATTGCTGGAGAGGCATGGATCGGGAGAAGTCACCACCGAAGAAGCCCGCAAGCTCGTCGAGAATGTGAAAATTCTCCGCGACCGGCTCCAGCCCAAACTGCAAAAAATCGCTGACGCGGGGAGCGAAGTGTCCTTCCTCGAGCTTTCCCTGCTGGCAGTCAGCCGACTCGAAAAGGAGGGGGCGGCTGAACGCACGTCCCAATCTGCCAGCATATTGTTGGACATTGCCATGATGCGTGTCCTCCTGGCAAAGAACTTCGATTCGCGGCTCACCAAGCACACCTACCTGGCGGACAAGGCCTTGCAGGCAATGGAGGACACAACGGAACCACCAGTCAAGCCAGAAGCCGGTTCGGGAAATTAAGCTCCCTGCATGAGTGCAATTGCCGGGATCCTGCATTTTCACGGAGCACCGCTCGAACCGGTCCTGATCGAAAAACTGACCGGCGCCTTGAAGCGGCGCGGCCCCGATGCGCAAGCCCACTGGATTCAAGGCTCGGTAGCGCTGGGCCACTGCATGCTTCGGACCACCGCCGAATCCCTGGAAGAACACCAACCCCTCATCAGCCAGGACAAGAACCTGGTGCTGGTCTGGGACGGCCGGCTCGACAACCGCGACGAACTGAGACGCGATCTGATCGCCGCCGGCGCAGTGCTCCGCAACAACACCGATGCGGAACTCGCGCTTCAAGGCTATGCGACGTGGGGCGAAGATTGCCCCAGCCGTCTCCTCGGCGACTTTGCCTTTGTCGTGTGGGATGCCCGGCGGCGACGCCTTTTTTGCGCGCTCGACCACATGGGCGCCCGACCTTTCTATTACGTCCTCAACAGGCAATTTTTCGCTTTCGCGTCCGAAGAGGAAGCCCTGCTCGAACTGCCGGGCGTATCGCGCCAGCCCAACGAGGCGATGATCCTGCACATGCTGGTACCGGCCTACCACAGCGCGGACAACCAGCGCTTCTGGCTGAAAGACGTCGGGGGCCTGCAGCCCGGGCAGAGCATGTCGGTTGCCATGGACGGAACGAACCACATCAAGACCTACTGGCGGTGGGAACCGGGGGACGAAAGCGTGTACGCCTCGGACCAGGCGTGCGAGGAAGCCTTCCTCGATGTGTTCGGCGAAGCCGTCCGCTGCAGGATGCGCGCCAGCGGTGACGTCACGGCGATGATGAGTGGCGGCATGGACTCCGCCAGCATCGCTGCCATGGTCAAGCGCCTGCTGCCGGAAATGCCGGGAAAGGCTTTCCACACCTATTCCGCCATCTCCGACCATCCCGAGTCCTGTGTGGAAAGCCGGTGTATCCAGAGCCTGACGAAGGATCTGGGCGGCAATGCACACGTCCTGTCGGTTCCGTCCTTTACCGGCATGGCCGATGTGGACGACCTGCTCGACACAGCCTGGGCCAGGCCGCATCCCTGCGACAACTCCATCGTGCTGCCGGCCATGATGTGCCTGGCGGCAAGCCGCCATGGTCATCGCGTCATGCTCCACGGCGCCAGCGGAGACCTCACGATGCACGCTCCTACCCGCTACGTCGCCTATCTTATGCGGGCTGGCCAGTGGCGGACGGCCTGGCATGAGTGCCGGGGCGCAAGTCGCAACAACACCTATCTGCGCGGTTCTTCGCCGGGATGGCTGTTCCTGCAGAATGCCTGGACCGCCTGGATGCCGCCTTCAATCAAATCTCTGGTGCGCCAGCTTCGCAGTGGCGACCCCCTGGCAGGGAGCGTGGCCGATCCCCGTTTTGCCGAGAAACTTCAGTTGACGAAACGCCTGCGCAAACAGGAAGCCGAAGCCAGGCGTCCGTTCTCCGCCAGTCTCCAACAGGAGCATGCAGCGTTGTTCAACGCCGCCTGGGGACCCGTGCTGGGTCTGTCAGGGTATGAGCGCGTGGCGGGACGCTATGGCGTGGAATTGCGCGATCCCTGGGCGGACAAGCGCGTAGCGGAGTTCTTCCTTCACTTGCCGCTCAGCTACAAGGTGCGTGATGGCTGGAATAAATACCTGGCACGCAGCGCCTTCGCCCAGGGCCTGGAAGACAGCGTGCGATTGCGTTTGGGCAAGGAGCATCTGGGATGGCACTTCACAGCCCGCCTGATGGAAGAATCCGAGCCGTTTATGGATTCCATGCTGGAGCTTGGTCTGGAAGCGGCGGGGGAATATGCAGACGTCAATGCAGTGCGTACCCGCTTTAAAAGATACAAAATCGCCAAAAAGCTTGAAGATCAGGAGTTCTTCTATGAAACCGTTGCGCTTATGCTTTGGGTGCGGCGAGTCACTGGGCAGAATTCTGGATTGCCATTACTATTTGCTCAGGCCAGATAGCATTTCATCAATTTCAATTATGGGCAGGGGGTTGTGATGTTGAACAAGTTCTACGAGAACACTATGGCAGGCAGCAGCGCACCAAAGCGCCAATACCGCTCCCCAGCATTGGTCCACTATGGGCAGGTGCGGGATTTGACACAGGGTGGCGCCTCGGGAAAGACGGAACTCCTGAAGAACTGTAATGGAAACGCAAACAGAAAATGCAACCCGTCCGACCGAAATCTCAAGGAGAACATCATCCGGATCGGCGAGCACCCCCTCGGCATCGGCCTCTATCTGTTCGACTACAAACCCGGGCTCCGCGACCAGTGGGGCCATGGTCGCCAGTTCGGTGTCATGGCGCAGGAAGTTGAAACGGTCATTCCGGAAGCGGTATGCGTGCACCCTGACGGTTACAAGATGGTCGACTACGGTCTGCTGGGCATCAGTCGCGCAGACCAATGAATTGAATCCTAACGAAGGGAGTAGCAATATAATTTTTGTTCATTGGTAAAAGCGGGTTGCTTAAGAACATGCCGATTTATTTCGTTCGCCGTGTGCTTTTCAAAGGACGGAACATGCACTTGATTTTATTGGCTTTATTCCGGGCTTGGGTCGACAGGCTCGCCACAAACGGAATGAATCAGTGCGTCCTTAATCCGTAGATCGTCGGCATCTCTCATTCATGAGGGCAACAGGATGCATAAGGCACACCCGTTAGGTGCAGGTCATAAGCGGAAATATCAGGCTCCACGGCTGACCCGCTATGGCGCTTTGAGAGACTTGACGCAGTCCGGCACTGAAACCGGTAAAGAAGGCAAGGGCACAGGCAATAGTGCGAAGAGACCGGCCGCGTCCGACCGCAATCTCAAAGAAAACATCGTCCGCATCGGCGACCATCCGCTCGGCATCGGCCTCTACCTGTTCGACTACAAGCCGGAATTCCGCAACCAGTGGGGCCATGACCGCCAGTTCGGCGTGATGGCGCAGGAAGTGGAAACCGTCATGCCGGAAGCGGTCTGTACCCACCCGGATGGCTACAAGATGGTTCATTACGGGATGCTGGGCATCAGCCGCGCCGACCATTAAGCTGCATCCGTATCGGTCAACCACCAGAACTGCCCGCCCCGCGAGGGGCGGGCAGTTTGCATTTTCCGACCTTGTGATCCACTTGTGACCGACCCCAGAACCTCCCCAGAATTGCGCGCGCCTCGGGAGCAGGCCCCGCCAGGTGCGGCGCCATTCCTCGAATGGACGCTCCCGGACGGCACAGTCTGGACCTGCTTCTACCGCGTCGACAACGGCTATCTGCTGCGCTTCCCCGACCTGGCCGACTTCACCGTGTCCGCCAGCGGGCTCGAGGTCGCCGCTTATCCAATGCCGGGCATATCCGGGCAAACCATCGAACACCTCTACCTGAACCAGGTCCTGCCCCTGGCACTCAGCCGCCAGTTCAAGCTCGTCCTGCATGCCAGCGCGGTCGAGATCGAAAACTTCGCCGTGGCCTTCCTCGGGGTATCGGGGCGAGGCAAATCCACCCTCGCGGCCAGCTTCTCCACCAGCGGCTGCCGCTTTCTCACCGACGACGGCCTGCAACTGGAAAAGGGACCCGGCGGCTATTTCATCCAGCCGAGCCATCCTTCCATCCGACTGTGGGACGACTCGCGCCAGGCCCTGATCCCCGAGACTGCCCAGGCGGCGCCTGCGGTCGACTACACACCCAAGTCACGCTTGCTGGCAGGCGACGAAGTGGCATATTGCGATGCGTCCCGCTCCCTGCGCTGCATGTACTTTCTCGGCGAGGGCGATACGGAAACCGTCTCGATCGAGCCGGTGGGGGGTCGCGATGCCATGATCGAACTGGTCAGGCACACCTTCCTGCTCGACATCGAGGAGCGGGAAATGCTGCTGCATCACTTCGGCCAGCTGACCGAACTGGCCAGACTCCCGATGTTCTTCCGCCTGGATTACCCCCGACACTACGAAATGTTGCCGACGGTTCGCGAAGCCGTGATCCGGCACTCGACAGCATTGCTGTAGAAACGGTCCCTGTGGGGGCGTCGCCCCGATCCTCACTGCGGCAAAGGAATGGCCATCGCCCTGGCAGTCTCAGCGATCGCCCCAAGGCGGGGCAGGCCGTGGTTGTAAGCCGCTGAAGCGGCGACAACCACGCACCGCCGGGGCGACGACTTGTTCAGGGCTGGCTTAGATTTTGTGCAGCCAAGAGCGACCGGAATCGAACCATCGTCCACCATCGTCAGCGCAGGTCGTACCAGACCCCACGGCCACTGCCATGCTGGTTCAGCGTGCCGCGTTCGACCAGCGTCCGGAAATGTTGCTTGAGTGTATTGCGGCTGGCCCCGGTCAGCTTGGTGGCCTCGCCAATGGTGACGCGGCCGTGCTCGCGGGCAAACTCGACGATCTGCAACTGCAGCTCAGGCATGGCCGCCAGCACGATCTTCTCGCGCTCGACCTTCTTCTCCAGGCGCCGCACCTGCTCGGCCAGGGAGCGAAGGAAAAACACCAGCCAAGGCTGCCAGTCCGGCGACTCCGTGCGGATCGTGCCCTGGGTCTGGCGCAGCGCCAGGTAGTAGGCTTCCTTGCTCTGCTCGATCACGCTTTCCAGGGAACTGTACGGCACATACGCATACCCGGCCTGCAGGAGCAGGAGCGTAGTCAGCACGCGGCTCAGCCGCCCGTTGCCGTCCTGGAAGGGATGGATCTCCAGAAACACGACGACGCACAGGGCGATGATCAGCAGCGGATGCAGCCGGGCCGCTTCGCGCTCCTGGTTCACCCATGCCACCCATTCCGCCATCAGGCGTGGAGTGTCGAAAGGTGTAGCCGTCTGGAACACGATCCCGATCTGCGCGCCGGTTTCATCGAATGCAGCGACGCTGTTCGAGTTGGTCTTGTAGTTGCCGCGATGCCGAGTGTCCTTGTCGCTGTAGCGCAGCAGAATCTGGTGGAACTGCCTGATGTGGTTCTCGGTGAACGGGATGTCCTGCCAGGATGAGAACACCAGGTCCATCAACTCGGCATAGCCGGCCACCTCCTGCTCGTCGCGGGTGGCGAACGACTTGATCTCCAGATTCGATAGCAGCTGCTCCACCTCCCGGTCGGACAGCTTGCTGCCCTCGATGCGGGTGGAGGAGCCGATGCTCTCGATGGTGGCCACGCGCCGCAGGGCCGACAGCCGGTCAGGCGCGAGCGTGCCCAAGGCGCGCCAGGCTCCCTTGAACTCGTCGATCCCGGCGATGAGGCGCAGGATCTCAGGGGTGATCTCGATGGTGTCGGTTCGCAGCATGAACCAATACTACACCCATTTACACCCATTATTGATGGCCGCTCATTAAAAAAACGTCCAATTACGCCCATTCTGGCGCAGTCTGGATCGTGCGACGAATGACCGGCCTATTCGCCGTAGATGATGCGGTAAATGGGCTGGCGTAGGGATATCGAGTGGCACGCGTGCCGAACAGCGCCTCCATGGACTCCTGCCAACTCATTCGAAAGGAAACCAGGATGGAAGTCGTTCACAACAACCCAAAACAACTGGCCGCTCGCCGCAAGGTCAGCGAGGCCACCCCGGAGCGTGGGCGCAGCGAGGGGCGCTCCCACCCCCCCGTTCGTCCCGAGCCTGTCGAGGGACCCATCAACACCCCCTAAACATTCCCAATCCCCCGCCTTCTTCTGTGGGAGGGGCGCCTTTATGCCCGGAGGGTACTCGCCCCGATTACGCACCGCGGCACATCGACGCGTCAGACAGCCAGCTGATGCGGGCCGCACAATATCCTTTAACGTGACACGTTGCATTAAAGACTATCCGACTATGCTTTAATAACAACATCATTATTAAAGGCTCACGGCAGCAATGAAGGCATCCGATCTCAGCCCTGCCATCCGAAGCACGCTCGTTGCGCTGCCCGACTACCCGGGCGCGCAGGCCATCGTGCCCCCGCCACCGCCATTGCGCGTGCCATTGAAAGGCGTGGAAGAGCGGGTGCTCAAGGCCCACGAGGCGCTGGCGGCGCTCCAGGCTCGGCTCGCCAGCCTGCCCAACCCGAATCTGGTTCTGCGCACGCTAGACCGCCGTGAGGCCGTCCGCAGCAGCCAGATCGAGGGCACGCATGCGGGGCTCGATCACGTTTTCGAGTACGAGGCGACAGGCAGCGGCCATGGCCTTCCGGCCGATGTCCGGGTCACGGCAAACTACGTCGTTGCGCTCGACCACGGCCTCAAGGTCGTTCGCACGACCGGGTCCAGCCAGGCCCTCACGCTCGACCTCATCCGCAAACTGCATGAATTGCTGATGGAGGGCGACGAGACGTACCTGAAAAAGGACACCCCGGGTCGTTTCAGGACACGCCAGAACTGGATCGGCGCCCACTCGATCTACGACGCCAGGATCGTCCCGCCGCCGCCGGACATGCTGGACGCCGCCCTGCGGAATCTCGAAGCCGGTCTGCACTACGCCGCTTCCGAAGAGGACCAGTACAGCGTCTCCATCATCGTGCGTATGGCCGTCATGCACGCCTACTTCGAACTGGTGCATCCGTTCCTGGACGGGAACGGGCGCATCGGCCGCATCCTGCTGCCGTTGATGCTCGCTGCCGAGGGATATCCCCCGGTCTACCTGGCCGGGTACCTCAAAAATCATCAGGCGCAGTATTCCCGAGCGCTCGGCGAAGCCCAGCTGAAGGAAAAATGGGGAGAGTGGATCGGCTTCCTGGCGGATGGCGTGACCGCCTCCTGCGTCGATTCCGTGAAAACAGCCGAAGACCTCCTGGCAATCCGCGCAGGCTGGACACAGCGGCTGGCCCACCTTCGCAGCGATGCGAGTGCCCACGCCGCGCTGGACGTGCTTCTGGGCAGCCCCGTCATCACCGCGAACATACTGAGAGACTCCCTGAAGGTCTCTTTTCCTGCGGCGAACACCGCCATCGTGCAGCTGAAAACCGCGGACATCCTCGAGCCTACAGGCAAGCAAGGACGTAACCGGGCATTCATCGCCCATGAGGTCATTGCCAGGCTTGACCGCTCATAGCTTTGTGGGCGCCCATTAAAACGCCCAATTACACCCGATCTGGCGCAGCCTGGATCTTGCGGAGAATCACCGGCCTATTCGCCGCAGATGATGCGGTGAATAGGCCGGCGTAGGAATATCGCTGGCTCGCGTCACTTCACCTGTCGAAGCATCGCCGGCTTGACCTGTGGCAAGGCCTGACCTGTGGGAGGGGCGCCCTCGCCCCGATAACCAACCCCTGCATACCAACGACATCACCACAGCCACCTCAGTAATCGTCCCGAGCACCCTAGCCGGGTCTAAAGGCGGGACTCCCACAAAAACATCACCAAATCCGCCTATGCAAGCGCTCCCTTGTGGGAGGGGCGCCCTCGCCCCGATTAGGGTCCCCCCGCATATCCACGACATCACCACACCCAACTCAGCAATCGCCCCGAGGCGGGGGAGCGCGGTTGTCGCCGCTTAAGCGGCTTACAACCGCGGCCTCCCCCTGGCGGGGACAACCACGGCCTACCCCTTGCGGATGCTCCCACAATATGAAAACGCCACCACCCCCGCCTTTGCCTTTCTGTGGGAGGCGCGCCCTCGCGGCGACCCACCCTCACTTTCCCTGATACCCCCCTAAACAATTCCAATCCCCCGCCGTTAACTCCCCAGCGTACAATCCACCCCACAAAAATGAACACCCACCCCCGCACCCCGCCCGAAGCCTGGCGCCTGCAAGTCCTCAAGCTGCTGCAGGCCAACCCCAGCCTCAGCCAGCGCCAGCTCGCCGCGGAAATGGGCGTCAGCCTGGGCAAGGCCAACTACTGCCTGCGCGCCCTGGTCGAGAAGGGGCTGGTCAAGCTCGGCAACTTCAGCAAGAACCCGAACAAGGGCAAATACGCCTACATCCTCACCCCCGCCGGGCTGGAGGAAAAGACTCGCATCACGCTCGGCTTTCTTAAGCGCAAGGAAGCGGAGTTCGAGGCCATCAAGGACGAGATCGAAACCCTGAAAGCCGACCTCCAACCCACCAAGGCCGCAAACGGACGCAAGTCAGAACAGCAAGCCCCACCATCCGGGACCGCGCCTTGAGCATTCGCCGCAACACCGCCTACAACCTGCTCGGATCAATCATTCCGCTGGCGGTATCGCTCGTCACCATTCCGATCTATCTGGGATTGATCGGCGAGGCGCGCTACGGCGTGCTGGCTATTGCCTGGCTGCTGCTGGGTTATTTCGGGCTATTTGACTTGGGGCTTGGGCGCGCCACCGCGCAGCGCATCGCTGCGCTTCGCGATGGCACGGCCGCCGAACGCGCTCAGACGTTCTGGACCGCGCTCACTTTGAATGTCGGGCTCGGCATCATCGGCGGCTTGCTGATCTGGCCGATCGCATCCTATTTCTTCGGGAATGTATTCAAGGTCGAAGACGCGTTGCGTCCCGAAATGCAAGCCGCCGTTCCCTGGCTGATCCTTGCCGTGCCAATGGCCACCCTATCCGGCGTGTTGGGCGGCGCGCTTCAGGGACGGGAGCGATTCCTTGAACTGAACCTGATCTCGGTATCCGGCACGGTGCTGTTCCAGCTGTTGCCTTTGGCATCCGCAATGTACTGGGGTGCCGATCTTGGCGTGCTGCTACCCGCTGCATTATTCGCCCGCCTGATCACGCTGCTCTTGTTGTATGGACGCTGCAGGCGGGAAATATTTCAAGGCCATGCAGTTACTTTTATGCGCGCACAAGCCGGTCAACTGCTTCGCTTTGGCGGCTGGGTGACAGTCACATCATTCGTTGGCCCCATGATGGTCATCCTCGACCGCTTCATCATCGGCGCAATGGTCGGTGCAAAAGCAGTGACCTATTACACCGTACCCTTTCAGTTAGCTGAACGCAGCACAATTATCGCCAGGGCACTCTCCTCGGCGTTGTTTCCACGATTCGCCGCCGCCACGCCACAAGAGGAGCAGCACCTTGCACAACAGGGGCTACGCACACTTGTAGTCGTCATGACCCCACTGGTGGTGGCTGGCATCCTCTTCATAGCGCCCTTTTTGTCATGGTGGATCACACCTGAATTTGCCGAGCAGTCCGCTCAAATCGGGCAGGTAATCTTGCTTGGCTTCTGGATCAACAGCCTCGCGATCATCCCTTTCGCACAATTGCAGGCAAGGGGTCGTCCGGACCTTGTCGCCAAGTGTCACCTAGGGGAAGTGTTGCCGTATTTTGGCCTGCTCTATCTGGGCTTGAGCACGCTCGGCATGATCGGAGCTGCGCTCGCGTTCTCCTTGCGGGCTCTCGTCGACTTCGCACTCCTCTCGGGTTTCGCCGGCCTTTTACGTGGATCGCTTCACAGCCTCATAACCCCAGCATTTCTTCTGGGCGTTGCCTTCCTGACTGCAACACAAAGCGGCCCATGGCAGCCTCTGTGGTTTTTGCTGGTCGCCATGAATCTCGCAATTACGTCTATGTGGGCGTGGCGGCAAGCCCCAGCAAACCTTCGTGAATTCGCATACAGCCAGTTCAAGCCACTTGCCGGCTTCCTGACGAGACCATGAAATCTTCATGAACGAGAACATCAATTCCGCATTGGAGCTGGACGAGCCCTGGACGAGGCCTTGGCCCCTCAATGGTTTGGAATCAGTCGCACATTGTCCGGTCTGTGGTGGATCGGATCGGGAAATTCTGCACGCAGATCTCGTCGACAATGCCTTTCGTGCAGCCCCAGGAAAATGGACGTTGTGGCGATGCGCAAAGTGCAACAGCGCTTACCTGGCCCCCCGCCCAACACAATCCACCATCCACTTAGCCTACGCCAACTACTACACCCACCAGGAAACAGCAGGGAAGGATGATTACGCAACCCTAAGCCCATTCCGCAAATTGCGCCGGCAACTGGTCAACGGATACACCAACTGGCGGTATTCCACTCGCAACGTCCCAGCCAGCGCATTTGGAATCCTCGCCGCGTTCTTGATGCCAAACCTGAAAAAGGTACTGGACCGCCAGTATCGCCACCTGCCCAGGTTACCGATGGGTGGTGGTGCATTGCTGGACGTGGGCTGCGGAGATGGTTCATTTCTTAAACTGGCCCGCACTTGTGGCTGGGACGTGGTCGGCCTGGACCCGGACCCCAAGGCTGCGGCCAACGCTGCAGAACAGGGCTTGACGGTCTACGAAGGCGGCATCGAATACTTCGACGGCAAGACCGGGCTGTTCGATGTGATCACGTTGAATCATGTCATCGAACATGTGTACGACCCGGTCAAGGTTCTCAAAACTTGCCACGATCTGCTCAAGCCGGGTGGTCAACTCTGGCTTGAAACCCCCAATATCGACAGCTTTGGTCATGCCCACTTTCAGAAAAACTGGCGCGGCCTGGAAACGCCACGGCATCTTGTTCTTTTCAATCGGCGCTCATTAAGCCACGCCCTTGTCAGTGCAGGCTTGCCCGCCCCGGTGGATCGGGCACGTCAAAGCGCCTGTTCGGGTATGTTCGAGGCGAGCTTCGCCATGAAGTGTGGTCACTCACCATACGAGGCGGTAGCAGTACCCAAAGCCCTGAAATTGCAAGCCGTGATGGCAACGTTTGTGGAAGCCCTTTTGCCATCCCGTCGGGAATTCCTGACTGTTTCAGCGCGCAAGACGGAGCAGTGAGCATGCGCCTATCCATCGCCATGGCAACCTACAACGGCGCCAAGTATCTGCAGGAACAACTCGACAGCTTTCTCTACCAGACCCGGAAACCTGACGAACTCGTGGTGTGCGATGACGGCTCGACCGATGCCACCCTCGAAATCCTGGAGGCTTTCCGTCAACAGGCGCCGTTTGTTGTGCATGTCTACCGCAACGAATCGAACCTCGGCTACATCAAGAATTTTGAGAAGGCCCTGTCGCTATGCACTGGTGACATTATTTTTCTGAGCGATCAAGACGATGTGTGGCTTGGAAAAAAAATTGAAGAGGTTGAAAACGGTTTCCTATCGAACCCCAATGTCATGGCCATCATCAATGATCAATATGTGACAGATTCAAAACTGGGATGCAGCGCATATACGTCATTGGGAAATATTAAGTCTGCAGGTGTGAGTGAGTCGTGGTTTGTGGCTGGGTGTTGCACATCTATCAGAAGGTCTTTACTGAGCATCATTTTGCCAATCCCAGAAAATGCACATGGCCACGATGCCTGGATAAACAAATTGGCAGAGGCGTTGTCAGTCCGCGCCGTGCTTGCAACCCCTTTACAGTACTACCGGCGTCATGGCCAAAACACTTCCCAATCGTTTGCCAGCAATCTCGGAAAAGTGTCTTCTCTTGATTTGATCAAACATTATGGGTTTAGGGATGTGCGCGCTGGCTGGCAAACCGACGCCTACCATTATGAGCGCTATCGCACCCGAATCAGTGAGCGCACCAAAGAGCTGGGCGATATGGGTCTGGAGGTTGCCGGTACATTAGCCATAAAATTTTTCTCAGAAAAAATTGCGGCGTTGCGGGGCCGCATCGAAATTGCGTCAACTTCCCGGGTTATGCGTTTACCTCGTGTAATTCGCTATTGGGCCATCGGTGGATATAAACATTTTTCTGGTTGGAAAAGCGCAGCCAAGGACATTCTCCGACCATGAAAGATGCGGATCTTGCAGCTACAAATAGAAACCCCGTTGTGATACATGTGCTCACTTCGCTCGACTTCGGTGGGGTCGAGCGTCATATGGAAGTTATCGCTGGTGTCCTTGATCAATCCCGGATGCGGCACATTTTCGTCGCCATAGGAAGAGGGGGGGCGGTCGAGGAAAAGCTGAAAGCCCTTGGTGCTGATGTTCGTTGCCTTGGGCAAAAAACGAGAATACCAAGCCTAGGGGGGCTTAAGTCTCTACTCAAACTGTTCCATCAAGAACGGCCCTTGGCTGTGCATACCCACGGTGCCGAGGCAAACTTCCATGGGTTGCTCGCAGCCTGGCTGGCCCGGGTGCCTGTCCGCATTGGCGAGGAAATCGGCATACCCAGCCATAGCAACAAAGCAAAGGCCGTATTCCGTATGGTGTATTCCAAGGCCCAATGTGTAATCGGCATTTCCCAGGCCGTCACAGAGTGGCTAATCAACAGTGGCGAAGTCTCGCGGACCAAGGCGTTACGGATTTATAACCCAGTGCAGTTGCCTGCGCAGACTCGTCAAACGGCGCTACCCGCCGATGTTTTCCGCATTGGCTTTGTTGGAAGGCTTGAGGCTGTCAAGAATCCGCTCGCCTTGTTGGATGCCTTTATCAAATTTCAAGACGAAGGCCACCCTTGCGAACTCTGGATTATCGGAGATGGGAGCGAACGCCCTCAATTGGAACAGCGAATTTCGAAGATAGGCTTGACCAGGAAGGTGCGTCTATTTGGGTATCAGTCCGACCCGGATTCTTTTATCCGGCAATGCCATGTCTACGTTCAACCCTCCCTGTCTGAAGGCTTCGGGCTTGCCTTGGTTGAGGCAATGGGTTGTGGGGTACCTGTAATCGCCACGGCTGTGGGGGGCGCACCCGAGATAATTGAGAACGGCAATACCGGCTGGCTCTTGCCACAGGCGTCACCGGAGTTGATCGCCAAGGCGCTCAAAGGAGCTTGGAAACTGGGGCCGGAGAGACTGCGCGATATGGGACGACGGGCTCGTCAATCAGTAGAAGGCCGCTTCGAGCCTCGACATTACCTAGCGCGAATTGAAGATCTATATGACGAACTGGCAACCGGACGAATCAACAAATCCACGAATGAATAAGATACGAATACTGCACTGCCTGGAGACAGTTGGTTCCGGCGGGGTTGAGCAAAGGCGCCTTTCACTTGCACGCGGATTGGATACCAGTCGTTACGAGCAAGCACTTGTCTGCACGCAAGCCATTGGTGGCCTGCCCGCACAGCTCATAGAGGCGGGTTGCTCCATCCATGAAGTAGGGGTCTTCCGCGGAATTTATGATCGCGAGCGATACCGCCGCGCCCTAAGCGTCGTGCGGGAATTCAAACCGCACATCATTCATGGCGCTGTTTATGAGGGCGTGGCCTTGGCGGCTGTTACTGGTCGACTGGGCCGAGTACCAATCATCATCGGCGAGGAAACATCTGACCCGGCCAATCGCCGGTGGACTGGCCATATGCTCTATCGCCTGCTGAGCGGCATGACCCATCAAATGGTTGGCGTGTCGCCCGCCGTCACGGATTACCTAATCAATAAGATTCACATACCGGCCACCAAAGTCACGCTGATCAACAATGGCGTCACACAAGCGCCCCCCGCTACGGATACCCAAGTGGGTGCCGTGCAAGAGGCACATGGTCTTTCATCCGAGCATTTCGTTATTGGAACCGTGGGTCGATTGTTCGACAGCTACAAGCGGGTCAGCGATTTAATCCGGGCGATGCCGTTGGTACTGGAAAGATGTCCGGCGGCACGTCTACTTGTCGTCGGAAGTGGCCCCGACGAGGACACGTTGAAGGCATTAGCAAGGGAGCTAGGCGTTACAGATAAAGTCTGTTTTGCCGGGTACCAGTCCGATACGCAACCATACTATGCCTGCATGAAAGTGTTTGCCTTGGCCTCTGCATCCGAGGCTTTTGGTCTCGTGCTCGTGGAGGCCATGCAAAACGGTCTGCCTGTCGTGGCAACGCGCGTAGGCGGCATACCCTCTGTCGTCGAAGAAGGTGAAACAGGTTTGCTCGTTGAACCCATGCAGCCAGCAAGGCTTGCCGAAGCCATTCTGGCTTTGACGCAGGACAGCATGCTGCGAAGCGCAATGGGGCAAAAGGGGAAGGCTCGCGCAAGGGCCGAATTCAGCGCAGAAAGGTATCTACGGGATGTTGATCGGCTTTATCGAAGATTGATAGAACAGCGGTCACATCAATGAACGTACTTTTTGTAACTTGGGACGGCCCGCAGGTCAGTTATCTCGAAGGACTTTTCCTCCCCATATTCGCGCGGTTAGCGAACGAAGACATTAATTTTCAGGTCCTTCAGTTCACCTGGGGCAATGGCGCACGCATCGCGACACAGCAGGCGTGTGAGCAGGCCGGCATTGGCTATCAGGCAGTATCAGTTTGGCGCAGACCACGTGCAGCCGGTGCCTTGCTAACCGCACTGACCGGGGCATGGCATGTGAAGATGGCGGTGCAGGCACATCATATTGATCTTGTCTTGGCCAGGAGCACGTTGCCTGCACTGGCCAGCATGCTGGCATTGCGTGATGGCCGATGCCCCATGGTCTTTGATGCCGATGGCCTGCCGCTGGATGAACGAGTGGACTTCGCCGGTCAGTCGCCTTCCAGTCTTGTACACCGCATTTTGCGTGATGTAGAAGCAGAGGCAGTCCGCCGGGCCAGCGTTGTATTGACGCGTAGCTCGAAGGCCATTGAAATTCTGCACGCGCGCGCGGGCGCCGGAACGCAAGCAGAAAAATTCCACATCGTCGGTAACGGCCGCGATGCAGAACGATTTCAGCCTAACGATGCTTGCGCGAGCGCAAAGGTACGAGCTTCCCTGGGTTTGGGTACGGACACACCACTGCTGGTTTACGCAGGCTCCGTGGGGTCGCAGTACTGCATGGACGAAATGCTCCAACTTTTCGCCAAGGTCCATGCTCGCCGTCCCGATGCTCATTTGCTGATCCTGACGGGATCACCAGAAGCCGTGCAGCCTGCATTGGGAAAGTTTCCGCTAAATAAGTGCATGACCACGTTGAGCGCACATCCGCAGGCCGTTGCGCAATATCTGGGCTGTGCCGATCTGGGGTTGGCTTTGCGTCAACCCAGCTTTTCCATGCAGGCTGTTGCACCTATCAAGCTTGGCGAGTATTTGTTGTGCGGATTACCCGTTGTGGCAACTGCCGGTATCGGCGACACATCCTCTGTGGTGAACGAGGATATCGGTTTCGTAGTTGATGACGTCAACAGCGAGTCGCAGCTGGAAGCCGCTGCGAATTGGTTTGTGGACGTTGTTTTACCTGCGAGAAATGCATTTCGAAAACGCTGTCGCAATGTTGGCGTTGCGAATTTTTCACTTGAAAGGACACTTGAGGGTTATCGGCACGCCCTCAACCACGTATTTGATGAAAAGCCCGGGAAATGATTGTTGCAGTTATTCCACTTTCTGCACATGGATCCGGCGTCGTGCGCGCATGAATCTCCATCAGCTCAGCCCGCTGTTTCTGACCAAGTACACCCCCAATGGCGCCCGCAGCAGGTACCGAAGTTTTCAATATCTCCCCTGGCTGAACCAAGCACTGGATCGGTTTAATGAACCCCTCATGCTCGATGCGATTGACCGACTCGTGCAACTGACACAGACGCCCGGTATTCATGCTCGGTGTCGTGAAGTCGCGATGCGGTATTTCTCGCTGGATCAGGGGGCCGCCCGATATCGCGCTATTTACGATGACCTTTCCAAATTAAAACATGAAACAGAATCTTGATCACGCCACCGTCAACAGCTTCGGCGACGAGTGGTCGCGCTTCGATCAGACAGCGCTTGACGATGAAGAGGCGCGCGAGATATTTGACGAATATTTCGCCGTCTTTCCCTGGTCGTCATTACCGGAACACGCATCGGGTTTCGACATGGGATGTGGGTCGGGGCGATGGGCGCGTCTGATGGCGCCAAGAGTGGGACACCTGCATTGCATTGATCCCTCGGGCGCGCTGGAGGTGGCTAAGCGGATGCTGGCCGATCGTTCCAATGTCAGTTTTCACCTCGCCTCGGTCGATGATGAAATTTTGCCCGCCAACAGCCAGGACTTTGGATACTCACTTGGCGTGTTGCACCACATTCCCGATACGGGCGACGGCATCCGGTCCTGCGTTGCAATGTTGAAGCCCGGCGCGCCCTTTCTGGTTTACCTGTATTACGCATTCGACAACCGCTCCGCCGCTTTTAAATTGGCGTGGCGTTGTTCTGACTGGATGAGACGTGTGATTTGCAAGATGCCGGCCTGGCTCAAGCACCTGGTTACGGATGCCCTGGCGCTGGGGGTGTACTACCCTCTCGCGCGCCTGTCTCTGCTTGCAGAAAGGCTGGGGTTTGACGTCACAAATATCCCCCTTTCCTATTACCGCGATCACAGTTTTTACACCATGCGCACCGACGCGCGGGATCGCTTTGGCACGCCATTGGAACGGCGCTTCACCCGTGAGGAAATCCGTCTGATGATGGAAGCGGCCGGCCTGCGAGACGTCCGCTTTTCCGAACACGCCCCATATTGGTGTGCGGTCGGCATCAAGAAATGATCAAGGTGCTGGGTCTGGCGCTGTATGGCCCGATGGCGGCCAGCACACGTTACCGCCTTGGCCAATATGTTCCCGGACTGGCACAGCAGGGGATCGACTTGCAGATACACCACCTGCTGGGTGACGAGTATCTGCGTCGCCGCTTTCGAGGTGGGGCAGTCCCCTGGGGCTATCTGTTGCGGTCGGGCTGGGATCGACTCGGCGACTTGCGGGGCCAGAAAAGCTTCGATGCTGCCATGCTGCACTGCGAACTGTTTCCGCTGATGCCTGGCTGGGTGGAACGGATGCTGTTGCCGCGCCCCTACATCTATGACTTCGATGATGCTTTTTATCTGAAATACCGAAGCGGCAAACTGGGTGTGATGCGCCCCTTGCTCGGGAACAAATTTGACACCGTGATGCAGGGCGCTGCGGCCATCACGGCCGGCAACAATGTCCTGGCAGAGTATGCGCGTGGACAAAACACCAACACTCACTTGCTTCCTACCGTTGTAGACACGGATCGCTATGTACCTGCCCAGCGCACACCGCGGGATGTTTTCACGGTTGGCTGGATCGGCTCACCTTCGACAGCCCCCTACCTGGCCGAACTCGTCGGCCCGCTTTCGCAGATTGGCAAGGAGTCTCCAATAAGGCTGGTTGTTATCGGCGGCAAGGCGCCATCGATACCGAACATTACCGTCGAGGAGATTGCGTGGTGTGAGCAAAACGAGGTGGCACTCATCAACACCTTTGATGTGGGGGTGATGCCTCTGCCGGATGACGACTGGGCCAAAGGCAAGTGTGCATTCAAGCTGATTCAATATATGGCCTGTGCGGTGCCGGTCATTGCATCACGGGTTGGGGCGAACATCGACGTTGTCCAACCGGATTGCGGGTTTTTGGCCAGTACAACTGAAGAGTGGGTTGATGCACTACGCGCTTTGCGCGACCAACCTGAAGTCAGGCATCAGATGGGGGTGCAAGGACGGGTGCGCGTAGAAGAAGACTATTCGCTACACCGCAAATTGCCGGTGCTCGCGGATGTCCTCCGCAGGGCCGCAGGAAAAGGTCGATAAGCAATGTGTGGCATAACCGGGGTCTTGGGCAATAGCGCGGGTCACAGCCTTGAGCATGTTGTGCGTCGGATGGCTGACACACTGTTTCACCGTGGCCCGGATGATGGCGGGGTGTGGGCAGACAGTGCGGCGGGGATCGCGCTTGGCCATCGTCGTTTGTCCATCCTCGATCTTTCGCCCGCCGGGCACCAGCCGATGGTTTCACCATCCGGGCGCTATGTGATTGCGTTCAATGGGGAAGTCTATAACCACCTGGAACTGCGCCGGGATCTCGAAAACGTTCCCTCTCCCCAACCCCTCTCCCAGGGGGCGAAGGGCCACATCTCATGGCGGGGGCATTCGGATACCGAGACCTTGCTGGCGTGTTTCGAGGCCAGGGGGATTGAGAAGACGCTGGCGAGTGCGGTGGGGATGTTCGCGATTGCGCTGTGGGATCGTGAAACGCGCACACTGACGCTGGCACGCGACCGCATGGGCGAGAAGCCGCTGTATTACGGCTGGCAGGGTGACTCCTTTTTGTTTGGGTCGGAGTTGAAGGCGCTTAAGGCGCACCCGGCCTTTAAGGCTGACATCGATCGGGGGGCGCTGGCGTTGCTGCTGCGGCATAACTATGTGCCGGCTCCTTATTCTATTTATGAGGGGATTTATAAGCTTCCGGCGGGGACGTTTTTGCAGGTAGCGGCGAAGAGCGCCCTCTCCCCCAGCCCCTCTCCCGCGCGCGGGAGAGGGGAGCCGAAGGCTTATTGGTCGTTGGCCGAGGTGGCTGAGCGTGGGATGGCCAATCCATTTCCCGGGTCGGATGCGGAGGCGCTGGATGCGCTGGACAAGCACTTGGGCGCGGCAGTGCGCGGCCAGATGGTCGCGGACGTGCCGCTGGGTGCGCTGCTCTCGGGTGGACTTGATTCGACCACCATCACGGCGCTGATGCAGGCCAACAGTTCGCGGCCGGTGCGCACCTTCACCATCGGTTTCGACGAACGCGAATACGACGAGGCCACGCATGCCCGTGCGGTGGCTGCACATCTGGGCACGGATCATACTGAACTGCGGCTGAGTGGCGACGATGCACTGGCGCTGGTGCCGCAGATGCCGGCAATGTACGACGAACCTTTTGCCGATGCGTCACAACTGCCGACGCACCTGGTGATGAAGCTGGCTCGGCAGCATGTCACCGTGGCGCTGTCAGGCGATGCTGGGGACGAGTTGTTTGGCGGCTACAACCGTTATATTCATGTGCCCCAGGTTTGGCAGCGCATGGGCTGGATGCCGGAAACGCTTCGGCGTGCATTGGGCGCGGGGCTGACCTCTTTGCCGAGCGGCACGATCAACCGGCTTGCGGGGCCGCTGGCCAAAAAAGTAGGCATTGCCCAGCCCGGTGACAAGGCGCACAAGTTGGGACGTCGCTTGCGCGAAATGCGCAGCATGGATGACCTGTATGTGTCGCTGGTGTCCGAATGGCCGGAGGCCGGGAGCATGGTGGTGGGCGGGCATATGCCACCCAACCTGCTGGATGAGCGCTCGCGCTGGCCGAGGCTGGCCGATCCGGTGGCGCGCATGATGGCGCTGGATGGGCTGACCTATCTGCCGGACGACATTCTGGTCAAGGTGGACCGGGCGGCGATGGCAGTATCGCTGGAGACGCGGGCACCGTTTCTGGATCGCGATGTGGTCGAATTCGCCTGGTCGCTGCCGATGCAGATGAAGATTCGCGGTGGGCAGGGCAAGTGGTTGATGCGCCAACTGCTGGATCGATATGTGCCGCGGGAGCTGGTGGAACGGCCGAAGATGGGATTCGGGATTCCGCTGGATGCGTGGTTGCGCGGGCCGTTGCGCGATTGGGCGGAGAGTTTGCTGGCTGAGGATCGGTTGCGGCGCGAGGGGTATCTGGAGCCGGCGCCGATTCGTGCTGCGTGGAAAGCGCATTTGGCTGGGCAGGCTTCTTATGGGTATCGGTTGTGGTCGGTGTTGATGTTTCAGGCTTGGCTGGAGGGGCAGGGTTGATTGGGTTTATCGGGGCGGGGGCGCCCCTCCCACATACACATTCACTTCCCATTGGTGAGGATGGTGTTGGTTTTGTGGGAGCCCAGCCTCTGGGCGAATGCGACGGTGGTGAGGTTAAGTCGGGCGGGCATTGGGTGCGACGGCTTATCGCGGCGAGGGCGCCGCTCCTACACATAAATATGAGCTGAGATGTTTGTTTATTGGTTGATGTTCCTGCTGCCGGCTTTTGCGTCCTTTTTCAAGGTGCGCAGCAAGCGTGCGGCGGTGTTGTTTGGGTGGGTGGTGACCTGGCTGACGCTGACGCTGCTGATCGGCTATCGCTACGAGGTGGGCGGGGACTGGTTTGCCTACATCGGGCATTTCAACGAGATCTATTACCTGAGCTTTTGGGAAGCGGTCCAACGCTTCGATCCGGCCCACGGTGCGATGAACTGGCTGTCAAATTACCTGGGCTGGGGGGTGTATGGCACCAACGTCGCCTACGGGGCGATTTTTTCGCTGGGGTTGATTGCCTTCTGCCGTGCCCAGCCGCGACCGCTGCTGGCGCTGGCGGTAGCGGTGCCTTATCTGGTGGTGGTGGTGGGGATGGGCTATTCGCGCCAGGGGGTGGCGATCGGCCTGGCTTTCTTTGCGCTGCTGGCGCTGGCCGAGCGCAATACGGTCAAGTTCGTGATCTTCGTAGCCATCGCCGCACTGTTCCACAAGACCGCGGTGGTGCTGATCCCGATCGCGGCGCTGGCCAGCACCAAGAACAGGCTGTGGACAGCGGTGTGGGTGGGGGCGACGGCGGTGCTGATGTATTACCTGTACCTGGAGGAGTCCGCCGAAACGCTGGTCGCTGGCTACATCGATGCTCAAATGGAATCACAGGGTGGCGCAATCCGGGTAGCGATGAATGCGGTGCCGGGGTTGCTGTTCTTGCTCAACCGCAAACGCTTTCGCCTCGACCGTGCAGAACTGGCCTTGTGGACCTGGATTTCGCTGATCGCTGTGGTGTTCGTTCCGATCCTGGTGCTGTCGCCCTCTTCCACTGCGGTGGACCGGGTGGCGCTGTATTTCATCCCGATCCAGATGTACGTGTTCTCTCGCCTGCCTGATGCGCTGTGGCGCGGTAAGCACCGTTTGGCTGTGCGCGGCGGGGTGGCGATGTATTACGGGCTGGTGATGTTCGTGTGGCTCAACTACGCGACCCACTCGAAATACTGGGTGCCCTACCAGTTCTATCCACTGGTGGACCTATGAGCACGCGGGTGATGATCGCGCTGAACCTGGCGTGGAACCTGGTGAACTTTCGCGCGGGCCTGATTCGCGCGCTGGTGGCGGAAGGCTATGAGGTGGTGGCGGTGGCGCCGCCCGACGAGTATGCCCCGCAGCTGGCTGCGCTGGGCTGCCGATTCGTGCCGCTGCCGATGGACAACCAGGGCACGCATCCGGGGCGGGATCTGCTGCTGCTGGGGCGGTTTGTTCGATTGTTGCGGCGCGAGCGGCCGGCGGTGTTTCTGGGCTACACGGTCAAGCCGAATGTGTATGGCTCGCTGGCGGCCCATGCGCTGGGGATTCCGGTAGTGAACAACATCGCTGGGCTGGGGGCGGTGTTCATCCGCGACAGTGTGGTGACGCGTGTGGTGCGCGGGTTGTATCGGCTGGCGCTGGGGCGGTCGAGGCGGGTGTTTTTTCAGAATGACGAGGATCTGCGGCTGTTTGTGGAGGGGGGGTTGGTAAGGGCTGAGGTGACGGGGCGGGTGCCGGGGTCGGGGATTGATCTTGAGCGGTTTGTGGCGGTGGGGTTGCCGGGGGGGCGAGATCAAGGCAAACCCGCCCTCTCCCCCAGCCCCTCTGGTGAAGCCCCTACCCTTCGGTATCCCGCAAGCGGGAGAGGGGAGAGTGGTGGCGGGGGAGTTCGGTTTTTGTTGATTGCGCGGATGTTGTGGGACAAGGGGGTGGGGGAATACGTGGAGGCCGCGCGGCGGGTGAAGCGGCGTTACCCGGATGCGGAGTTCGGGCTGCTGGGCTTTCTGGACGTGAAGAACCCGGCGGCGATCTCGCGCGAGCAGATGGACGAGTGGGTGGCCGAGGGGGTGGTGAACTATCTCGGGGTGAGCGACGACGTGCGCGAACAGATCGCGCAGGCGGATTGCGTGGTGCTGCCGTCCTACCGCGAGGGCACGCCGCGCACCCTGCTGGAAGCCGCAGCGATGGCCCGGCCGCTGATCGCCACCGATGCGGTGGGGTGCCGCGAGGTGGTGGAGGACGGGGTGAACGGTTACCTGTGCCGGGTGAAGGATGCCGACGACCTGGCGGCGAAGATGGAGCGGATGATCGGGCTGTCGGATGACGAGCGGACACAGATGGGCCGGCGCGGGCGGGAGAAGGTCGAGCGGGAGTTTGATGAGCGGTTGGTGATCGAGGCGTATTTGAAGGTGATTCGGGAAGTGTGTGGCGACGCTGCGGTGGTTCGCGGCGAGGGCGCCGCTCCTACAGGGTCGACTGGCTGATCGCGGCGAGCACCCTCCGGGCATAAAGGCGCCCCTCCCACAGGTTGGGTCCTGCCACAGGTGAAGACGGCAGTGCCGTAATTTGTGGGAGCCCCACCCCCGGGGCGATTACAGAGTTGGCTGTGGCGATGCAGACTCACTTGATGATTACAAAAATCGGCGCACGAATTCGCTGGGACTGATGATGGGGTGGCTTTCGGATAGCGCGTCAAAATCACGATCACCGGTTATCAGCCAATCTGCTTTGCTGACAATGAGTGTTGCCAGCAGGTGATTGTCGTCAGGGTCTGCGGGTACGTTGGCCTCGACCCCGGCAATGGACACGACTTCTGCTTCAAACCGCAGCAATGCGATATATCGGGCGATGGTCTCATCTTCCCAGTCGAGGCGCTTTCTGATCTTGGGGTAAGCCAGCACGCGGGCAACCTCTTCCAGCATGGGTTCGGATAACACCAGGGAAAACTGGCGCCTGCGCCATGCGTTGACGATCTTGCCGGGCGTGCCATCCGGCAGCATCAGGCCGGACAGCAGCACATTGGTGTCCAGGACGATGCGCAAGATCAGCGCTTTCTGGCGGCAGCAACAGCTTCTGCGATTTCACTTTCGGCAAGTTCGGTGGATTGGCCCTGATAAGCTTTCGCCAGATCCGAGGTCAGTCGTTCGAACTCATCGCGCATCAGCCGTATCTTGTCGAACAACTCGATATCCACCATCGCGGCGACTGGCTTGCCGCCTTTGGTGATGAGCACCTGGTCCTGACGATATTGGATTTCGTTCAGCAGTTCGCCCAGGTTCTGCCGAACAGTCATTGCAGTCGCTTCTCTGATCATGGCAATTACCTCAATTGATATGTTTTATGCAGTTTATGCCTCATCAGTGGGCTTGTCCACGAGAGATTCATGTGGGAGGCCCGCCCTCGGGCCGATCGGGGTTGGCCTGATCCGGCCAGCAAATAGTAGCCATGTCATACCGGCGCAGGCCGGTATCCAGCAGCGCGCGTTGCGCGCCCATTCGAACTGGATTCCAGGGCCGGAATGACGGAACTCGTACTATTTGCTGGCCGGATCAACAATTCAGTATTGATTTCCCGTGAATGTCGTAGCATTATCGGCTACGAACGTAGCTCAAGAGGAAACATTCGATGCTGTCCGCATTGCTTTTCAGCGAATATCGCCGCCGTGTGCTTGGGCTTTTGCTCCTGAACCCGGATACGACCTACCATGTGCGTGAGCTGGCGCGCCTGACGGGTACGTCTGCTGGCACTTTGCATAAGGAATTGACCAAGCTGACCCAGGGCGGGGTGTTGCGGCGCCAGGAGGTGGGGAATCAGGTGCGCTACAGCGCTAACCGCGATTGCCCGATCTTCGACGAACTGGCGAGCATCCTGCGCAAGACTTCAGGGCTGGTCGATGTGCTGGCCTCGGCGCTTAGCAGCGTTGAAAAAAACATCGCCCTGGCTTTTGTGTTTGGCTCGGTAGCCCGCGGCGAGCAGCAATCCAACAGCGATGTGGATGTGATGCTGGTGGGCAGCCTGGGCTTTGCCGATGCCGTTCAAGCCTTGCATCCCGTGCAGGCGACGTTGCAGCGCGAGATCAATCCCGTGGTGTATTCAGTGGATGAATTTCGTCGTCGTGCCGCCAGTGATGATTCGTTTGTTCGCGAAGTCTTAGCCAAACCCAAACTGTTTGTGGTGGGCAATGAAAATGAGCTTGGAAAACTTACTCAGAATCAATAAGCTGCAGACGCACCAGCCGTCGCGCGAATCCGTGCAGCGCCTGTTGCAGGCCGCAGCTCGCAACATCGAGGACGCGCGGGTGGCAGCAATCAGCGGCGAGACGCGTTTCGACGCGGCCTACAAGTGCATCATGCAATGCGCGATGGTGGCACTTTGGGCGAATGGCTATCGCACTTCGACGAGTCAGCCGGGGCATCATCAAACCGCCATTCAAACGCTGCCAATCACCATCGAGTTGGACCAGAGTACGGTGATCGTGCTGGATGCCTTGCGCAAGCAGCGGAATATCAACGATTACGAGGGCGACCCGATCAGCGAACAGGCGGTCGCCGAGTGCATCAAACAGGCTGAGCAACTTTACAGGGCAGTAGTTGCGTGGCTTGCAGCCAATCGGCCTGATTTACAGTAAATGAAAAGCGGATTGCCATCATCCGGATGCGAAAGCGAGACGAGTTCTCTTGAATGCTTAGGTGAAGTCTGAACACCCACCTCGTTGAATCCCTGATGTGCGCTGTGCTGCGCGGCGAGCACCCAGCCTGGCCGGAGATGGACGATCCGGCGCTGGTCGATGCTTTTCTCGCACGAAGCGAATACAACGGGTTGCAGGCGCTGCTGTACGAGCGCCTGCGCGACGCGCCGGACTGGCCGCCCGCCCTGCTGGTTGCACTGCATCAACAGGCGATCGCCGGGACGATGTGGGAGCTGCGCCACCAGCAGGTGGCGGCGGAGATGCTCGCCGCGCTGGCGCGGATCGGAATCGAGCCGGTGTTGTTCAAGGGTACGGCGCTGGCGTATTCGCTCTACCCCGGGCCGGCGCTGCGGACGCGCGGCGACACGGATCTGATCGTCCCCCCCCACGAACGGACGCGGGTGATGGACGCGCTGGCTGCGCTGGGTTTTGCCCGCGCGCTGGAACTCGGCGAACTGATGAGCTACCAGGCCTGCCTGACGCGCGAGGTGGCCGGCGGCGGCGAGCACACCCTCGACCTGCACTGGAAGATCAGCAACTCGGAGCTGCTGTCGCGGCTGTTCAGTTATGACGAGTTGCGCCGTAGCGCCGTGCCATTGCCCGGTCTGTCGCCACACGCACTCGGTGCCTGTCCGGTCCACGCTCTGCTGATCGCCTGCATGCATCGCGCCGGGCACAAGCAGGCGCCCTACTTCGTTGACGGCGTGGCCCACTACAGCGGTGACCGTCTGATCTGGCTGTATGACATTCATTTGCTGGCGCAGGCCATGAGCCCGGCTCAGTGGGACGAATTTTTGAAGCTGGCTGGGGAAAAGGGCCTGCGTGCCGTCTGCCTGGAGGGGATCGAGCAGACCCGGTCGCGCTTCGCGACGCCGGTGCCGCAGCAAGTGCTCGATAAACTTGGGCGGCCCGGGTCGCAGGAACCGGCGGCGGAATACCTCGACGCCAGTCACCTGCGCCGGCGCTGGCTGGATCTGCAGGCTCACGAAGGTTTGGGCGGCAAACTGCGATTCGTCCGCGAACTGTTGTTTCCGCCAGCGGCCTACATGCGCGAGCGTTTTCCCCATGCCCGACCAAACTGGCTGCCCTGGCTCTATATATTGCGCGGTCTCGGTGGACTGCGTCGGCGCGTCGAGCATCACCACTAGCTGGGAAGTGTTGATCGGGGCGAGCACCCTCCGGGCATAAAGGCGCCCCCACAGAAATTTGGTTGGTAGGGATGGGGGTTTGTGGAAATTTTATGTAATCAACACCCCACCCGCCAGTAATCTTTCCTGTTGATACCAAAACGGTATCGTGCTAGCTTTCAGTATGAAAATCATTGCCATCGAGTCCCTGCGGCTGTTCTGGCAGCAACACCCGCAAGCGGAAAAGGCCTTGCGCGGATGGTATGCAGAGGCAAGCAGGGCCAAGTGGGACACACCGGCGGCGATCAAGGTCGCTCATCGCAATGCCGGTTTTTTGGGCAATAACCGCGTGGTGTTCAATATCAAGGGCAATGATTACAGGCTGGTCGTGGCTATCCGCTACACGCAGCAATTGATGTTTATCCGGTTTGTCGACACGCATGCCGAATATGACCGTATCAACGCAGAGACGATTTAGGAGCCAGGATGGAATTGAAACCCATACACAACGAAGCGGATTATCGTGCGGCGCTGGCTGAAGCGGAAGCGCTGTGGGAAGCAGCGGATGGCAGCCCCGAGGCTGATCGCCTGGAAGTCCTGGCCCTGCTGATTGGCGCCTACGAGCAGTCAAACTACCCGATCGAGGCACCGGATCCGGTATCTTTTCTGGAGTACGTAATGGAATCCCGGGGCCTGTCCCGCAAGGATCTCGAGCCTTACATCGGCCCGCGCGGACGGGTTTCAGACATCATGAACCGGGTCCGGCCACTTTCCCTGGAAATGATCAGACGCCTGTCGGCCGGGTTGAACATTCCGGCCGAAGTGCTGATCCAGGATTATCCGTTGAGGCAGGTGGCCTGATCCAACAGGGCCCACCCCCTTCGAACACGGATGAATGTGCTGATGCCAGGTAGCACTGTCGGGCCGCCTTTATGCCGCAATGGTGATCGCGCCCGATACGATTGTGGGAGCCCCGCCTCGGGGCGATTACCGAGATGACTGTAGCGAGGGTCGTCGATAGGCTGCAGTGAGTATTCGGGGCACGGGGTGCTCCCGCAGAAGAAGTGATGTCGCTGCAACAGGCCACGCGCGCCGCTCACGCCATTTTTTATTCACGCACTACGCCAGATAATTGATATTTATCAATAATAAGGCAACAATTTTGAATGTATAGTGCGAGCATTCAAACGAGTTGGCGCATGACTAAACGAGACTTGATCACCGGCGCCAGCCATCCGGACGACGCCTCCCCTGCAACGCATCCACCCGATCCGGTCGACGTCCAACCGCAGTGCCGCCCTCGCTCCAGCCTCTTCGCCCTTCGTCCTTTCCGTCACGATCCGCAGCCGCAGTTCCTCCACCCCATCCATCCGAACGAGCGGCTGACCGGGCATTCAGCCGGGTTCGCCTTAAAGAAATCCCCAATCCCGCCACTTGGTCGGCCCGACGTTTCTCGCTTAAGATCGCCGCGCCAAATGCCGTTAATGCTCCTGCAGTCGGGCCTGCGCCCGGCTTATGCCAGGTTTGTCGAACACACGGCGGCGTCCCGAAATGATCACAGAAGCAAATCAAATCATGAGTAATTTCCTGTTCCAGTGCCTGGCCATCCCGGTGACGGCCGCCCTGATCCTGTTCTTCCGCCGTCACGCGCCGCTGCTCGGGGTGGTGGACGTGCCGGGGGGCAGAAAGCACCACCACGGCGACATTCCGCTGGTGGGGGGGCTAGCGATGTTCGGCGGGCTGCTGGTGATGGCCCTGTTCGCGCTGGCGACTGGCCAATTCCATAACGAGCACGCGGCCTTCCTGGCGGCCGTCTCGCTGCTGGTGGTCACCGGCTTCGTCGACGACCGCAGCGGCCTGTCGCCGCGGATCCGCTTCGTGCTGCAGGCCATCGCGACGCTGATCATGGTGTATGGCGCCGACATCCGCCTCGACAACTTCGGCAACCTGTTCGGCTTCGGCGACGTCATCACCGGCCCCCTCGCGGCGCCGATTACGGTGTTCGCGGTGCTCGGGGTGATCAACGCGATGAACATGATCGACGGCGTCGACGGACTGGCCGGCGGCGTGGCGCTGATCGCGCTGCTGGTCTTTTCCGCGTTCGCAGCCGCCTCCGGCTATCTGCACCAGACGATGCTGCTGCCGCTGGCCTGCGTGATCATCGGCTTCATGGTCTTCAACCTGCGTACCCCGTGGCGCTCGCACGCCTCGGTGTTCATGGGCGACGCCGGCAGCGTGCTGCTCGGCTTCGCGCTGGCCTGGTATGCCGTCGACCTGGCGCAAGCACGCGAGGCCATGACCCCGATCACCGCGGTGTGGATCCTCGGCATTCCGCTGATGGACACCACCTCGCTGATGATTCGCCGCGTGATCAAGGGCCGCAGCCCGTTCGCCGCCGACCGCGAGCATCTGCACCACATCGTGCAGCGCGCCGGCTTCACCCCGGGTCAGACCGTCGTCATCGTCTATGCGCTGACGCTGCTGCTGGCCGCCATCGGCGTGGCGGGCTGGTGGCTGGGCTTGCCCGAATACGTGATGTTCTACGCCTTCATGACGCTGTCTGTCTTCTATCTCTACGGCATGCTGCATGCCTGGAAAGTGATGAAGAAATTGCGTCGCCTGCGCGGCCGCCTGATGCACGGAGGGCTGGCCACACAAAACCTGGAGACCCGACCGGTCCATGATTGACCTGCACTGCCACCTTCTGCCAGGCATCGACGACGGCGCAGCCGATCTCGACATGGCGCTCGCGATGGCGCGCATCGCGGTGGAGGATGGCATCACCACGATCGCCTGCACCCCGCACATCTACCCCGGCCTGTTCGAGAACGACAGCGCCGGCATCCGCGCCCGGATCGAGCAACTGCGCGGCCATCTGGCCGA
>JBGSTQ010000174.1:0-1857 GCA_041736375.1 Thiobacillaceae bacterium | reverse complement strand
GATCTCACCTGCCCAAACGCAATCTGCGCGACGATCTGATGAGCCGGCTGGAACATCCGCACTGGGACGCGGTGGCGGCACGCTGCCTCGCCTGCGGCAACTGCACCGCAGTGTGCCCGACCTGTTTCTGCCACGCCGAGGTCGACACGCCCGCGCCGGACGGCCAGACCAGCCAGCACGAACGGATGTGGGATTCGTGTTTCGGCGAGTCGCACGGCCACCTGCATGGCTTCAACGTGCGTCCCGACATCCGCAGCCGCTACCGCCAGTGGCTGACCCACAAGCTGGCCACCTGGCACGACCAGTTCGGCCGCAGCGGCTGCGTCGGCTGCGGCCGCTGCATCGCTTGGTGCCCGGTGGGCATCGACCTGACCGAGGAAGTCGCCGCGTTGACGGCAGGGGAGGTGCGGTTATGAACGCGCCTGTTCTGATTGATGCAGGTGCACCGCACGCCGCCACCGTGGTGGCGCGCACCCAGGAATCGCCGACCATCTTCACCCTGAAGCTTCGTCTTGACGATGCGGCGGCGCAGGCGGCCTACCGTTTTGCGCCCGGCCAGTTCAACATGCTGTATCTGTACGGGGTGGGCGAAGTCCCTATTTCCATCATGTCCGACCCGGAAGAACGCGACGGCATCGGCCACACCATCCGCATGCAGGGGCGCGTCACCCAGGGGCTCGCCAAACTGCAGCCGGGCGACAAGGTCGGTCTGCGCGGCCCCTTCGGGCGCGGCTGGCCTCTGCAGGAATTGAGCGGATGCGACGTCGTGCTGGTGACCGGAGGACTCGGCTGCGCGCCGGTGGTGTCGGTCATCCATTACATACTGCGACGGCGCGAACGCTTCGGCAAGCTGGTCATCATCCAGGGTGTGAGGCATGCCGAGGACCTGATCTGGCGCGAACAGTACGACCGCTGGGCCAAACTGCCGGACACCCAGGTGCTGGTGGCGGCAAGCGAGGGGGCGGCGTTCTGGCCCTAGCATGTCGGCCGCGTGACCGAGCTGTTCGGACTCGCCAACTACGACCCGGAATGCGCCGTGGCGATGATGTGCGGACCGGAAGGCATGATGCGCGTCGCCGCGGACAGCCTGCTGGCGCGCGGTCTGCCCGAGTCGCGCCTGTTTCTCAGCATGGAACGTAACATGCAGTGCGCAGTCGGTCGCTGCGGCCATTGCCAGTTCGGCAGCGCCTTCGTCTGCCGCGACGGTCCGGTGTTCAACTGGGGCCGGGTCAAGACCTTGCTCGCACACAGGGGATTCTGATGAACGCACCCGTCGAACAATCCGGAAAACCCCGCGTGGCCGTGCACAAGTTCAGTTCCTGCGACGGCTGCCAGCTGGCCTTTCTCAATCTCGGCGAGGACCTGCTGACCTTGGCGGAGCGCGTCGATCTGGTGCACTTCGCCGAGGCCGGGCCGCTCGATCCCGACGCCGAAGTCGATATTTCCTTCGTCGAGGGCAGTGTGTCGACGCCGGAAGACCTTGAACGCATCCGCCACATCCGCGCCCACAGCCGCCTCCTCATCGCCATCGGCGCCTGCGCCACCTCCGGCGGCATCCAGGGGTTGCGCAACGGCGTTTTCGACGAGCAGTGGGTGACACAGATCTACAGCCACCCCGAAGCAATCGCCAGCCTGGAGAGCTCGACGCCTGTCTCCAGCCATGTGAAGGTGGATTTCGAATTGTGGGGTTGCCCGATCAACAGCCAGCAGATGCTGGCGGCGGTCAATTCGCTGCTGCTCGGCGTGGCGCCGCGCGACAACGCCGACAAGGTCTGCACCGAATGCAAGCGCCTCGGTTATCCCTGCGTCATGGTCACGCGCGGCATCGCCTGCATGGGCCCGGTGACGCGGGCCGGT
>JBGSTQ010000143.1:0-37177 GCA_041736375.1 Thiobacillaceae bacterium | reverse complement strand
CGAGGCTTATCTTTGGGGTGCGCCGGTGGAGCTGAACAAGACCGACCGCATCAAGACCCTGCGCGACCGGCTGGTCAACCAGCTGGTGCTGAATGCCTTCGCCATGTCGCCTGAACGAATGGATGACTATCTGAGCGCGTTGCAGACTTGGCAGCCGAAATGCCTGTATGGATACGCCTCGAGTGTCGCCCTCCTGGCTGCCCACGCCGAAACGCGGCATCGCAAGCTGCAGTTGCCCATGCTGCGCGTGGTCTGCACCACGGGCGAGCCACTTTACCCGCACCAGCGCGAGCTCATCGGCCGGGTATTCGGTGCGCCGGTGGCGAACGAATTCGGCAGTCGTGACATCGGCTTCACCGCGCACGAGGCGCCGGGCGGGCAGATGCTGCTGATGAGTGAAAGCCACATCGTCGAGGTGCTGGACGAAGCCGGTCAGCCGGTGGCGCCCGGCGAGGCAGGCGAGGCCGTGATCACCGGCCTGACTTCAGAGGCCCAGCCGTTTATCCGTTATCGAACCGGCGATGTCCTGCGCCTGGCCAGTGAACCGGCTACCGGCGGACAGGGGCTGCACGTCATCGCCGAGGTGACGGGACGGCAGACCGATTTCGTCGTCGCCGCTGATGGCCGGGTGATGCATGCGCTGGCGGTGATCTATGTGTTGCGTGCGGTGCCGGGGATCGCCCAGTTCAAATGCGTGCAGCATGCGGTCGACCGCATGGAGGTGCAGATCGTGCCGGATGCAGACTGGAACGAGGCCGCACGCAATGCCGTGGTAACCGGGCTGCAGGCCCGCCTGGGCAATGCACTAAAAGTTGAGTTGCGCATGCTGGACGAAATTCCGCCCGAGGCCTCGGGCAAGCATCGCTATGTGGTGAGCCACGTGCCACTGGCCGAATCCCTGAAGCAGGCTGCGGCATGACACGGGTGGAGATGAATTACCTTTGTCGAACGGTTGATGGCCGGCCTCGGCACGTCATCGGACTTACTCCCTCCCCCTTGACGGGGGAGGGCTGGGGAGAGGGTGAGCAGTCGCTTGCGACTGCCTATCTCAAATCGCCCCCTCTCCCTGACCCTCTCCCACGAGGGGAGAGGGGAATGGCGCGGTCGGCTTCTTAGAGTGCCCCCAGAAATTAATTTGATCGAAACATGAAACCCTCTTCACTCATTCAACTACCGCTGCGTTACAAACCCTGGCAGGGACGCCATCTGCGGCTGGTGATGCAGGACCTTGCGGGGGCTGCCCAACAACCTGAGCAGGACCACCGCACCCATTTGCGCGGGGCCATCGACTGGTTGTGCCGTGCCCAGGACGTGCGCAAGCACAAGCCCGATGCCGGCGGAGTCGCCGCGGGCTGGAGCTTCGAGGACGGCTGGCTGCCGAGCTATCCCGAAACCACCGGCTACATCATCGAGACCTTCATCGCTGCCGCCGAATACCTCGACCGTCCCGAACTGATCGACCGTGCACAAAAAATGATCGACTGGGAACTCTCGCTGCAGGCGCCTGACGGCGCATTCCCTGGACATTTCGGTGAAGCCGGCAGCCACCCGGTGATCTTCAACCAGGGCCAGATCATGCACGGCCTGGTGGCGGGCTACACGTCCCTCAATCGGCAGGACTGCCTGGAAGCTGGGGTGCGCGCCGGCCGCTGGCTGGTGGCGCAGCAGGACGCGGACGGCAGCTATCGAAAGTTCGAGCACAACGGCGTTCCGCACGTCTACAACACACGTGCCATCTGGGCGCTGGCGGCCATGGGCGTGGTGGCCAACGAACCCGAATTCGTTGCGGCGACGCGGCGCAATCTCGACTGGGCGCTGACTCAGCAGACCCCCTGCGGCTGGTTCGCCACCAATGCCTTCGTGCCCGACCGGCACCCTTTCACCCACACTATCGCCTACGCCATACGCGGCTTCATCGAAGCGGCGGTGCTGCTGGGTGAGGAACGTTATCTGCAGGCAGCGGAGAAGGCCGCGCGTGGGCTGATGGAAAAGCAGTGCAGCGACGGCTGGCTCGCCGGCACCTATGACGACGGGTGGACACCGACGGCGAGTTACGCCTGCGTCACCGGCATTGCGCAAATGGCCCTGTGTTGGCTGCGCCTGGCGCAGATCAACGGCGACAAGGATTTCCGTGATGCTGCCTGGCGTGCGATCGCCTACGTCAAGCGCACCCAGCATCTGGAGCACAACGATCACGTGGTGCGCGGTGCCATCCCGGGTTCGGCGCCGATATGGGGGGCCTACTCGCGCTTCGAGTTCCCCAATTGGGCGGCCAAGTTCTTTGCCGATGCCCTGATCATGGACATGGCCAACGTCGCCGTGCCGCCCGTCCCTGCCGCAACCAAAGGCCTGTCGCGATGAGCCAGCTGCGGCTGATGATCCTGTGCGGGCGCAGCGCCCGCCACCTGCACGTCGCCAACGCCCTGTGCCGGGCCGGCGAGCCGTTGGCCATCGTGCAGGAAACCGGTGGCGAATGGAATCTGAAGAAGACGCTGAAGAAACTGCGTCCCGATAATCTGTTCCGCAAGGTCTGGCGCTGGCTGCGTGACCGCCGCCGCTACACTGGCAATCCCGAGGCGAAGTTCTTTTTCCCGCATGGCGAACCGCGGCTCGATCGTCCCGAACTGGTGCGCGAAGTCTCGCACATCAACCATTCAGAGGTGGTAAAGATGGCGCGTGAGCTGCAGCCCGACCTGATCTGCGTATTCGGTACGTCGCTGATCCGCGGCGAGCTGCTAAAGGAAGGGCGCCTCGGCATCGTCAACCTGCACGGTGGCCTGTCGCCCGAGTACCGTGGTGCCGACTGCACCTTCTGGGCGCTATACAACGGCGAACCGGAGAAGGTCGGCTGCACTCTGCATTACATTGACGCCGGCATCGATACCGGTCGGTTGATCGCGCACATCAGCCCGGAAGTGCGCGAGGGCGACAGTGAACTGGAGCTATTCTGGCGCGCGGTACGGGATAGTGCAGAGGTCTACGCCGAAGCCGTCGAACGGCTTGCACAGGGCGAGCAGTTCGGGATGGGGCAGCCGGGCAGGGGCCGGCTTTATCAGGTCAAGGATCGTGGACTGCGCCACGAGAGGGCGCTGAACGCACGGCTGGCAAGCGGCATGCTGGCCGGCATGGCTTTGCCGGGAAGAGTACGCTGGTTTACGAGTGAAGCAATACGGGAGCGAAACGCATGAGAGACATACTGGTCACCGCGATCGTATTCGGCGTGCTGCCCTTCATCCTCAAGCGCCCCTGGATCGGCATCATGTTGTGGTGCTGGCTTGGCTACATGAACCCCCACCGGCAGACCTGGGGCTTTGCCTACGACATGCCGTTCGCTTTCATCTGCGCCATCGTCACCATCACCGCCTTCATGTTCTCGAAAGAGAAAAAGGAAATGGTCTGGACGCGCGAAACCATCCTGCTGTTGATGTTTGTTGGGTGGATGTTCGTCACCACGTTCTTCGCGTTTTACTCCGACCTTGCCTGGGTGCAGTGGGACAAGGTCTGGAAAATCCAGCTCATGGTGTTTCTAACTGCCATGATCATCAAGGAACGCCAGCACCTGCACTGGATGATATGGATCATTGCTTTGTCTTTGGGCTATTACGGGGTCAAGGGCGGCATTTTCACCATCGCGCATGGCGGTGTTTTTCGGGTCCAGGGGCCATCGGGCACATTTTTTGGTGGGAATAATGAAATGGCGCTGGTGTTGGTCATGCTCATCCCTCTAATTCGCTATCTGCACCTGCAAGCGATCCGCCAGTGGGTTCGCTGGGGATTGGCATCCGCCATGGTCTTATCCGGGATTGCCGCGATCGGCAGCCAGTCACGCGGCGGCTTGGTTGCGATGGCCGCTATGGGGCTGTTTCTGTGGCTAAAGGGCCGCCACAAGCTCGTTATGGGAATTTACATCGTGCTCGCGGTAGGGATCATCCATGCGGTAATGCCGCAGGCATGGTATGACCGCATGTATTCCATCAAGACGTACCAGGAAGATGACTCGGCATTGGGGCGGATTAACGCCTGGCACACCGCCTTCAATGTTGCGAAGGACCGGATGACAGGTGGTGGATTCGACGTGTTCCGACCGCCTACCTTCAGCCAGTATGCCCCCGATCCCTTCAGGGTTCACGATGTGCACAGCATCTACTTCGAGGTGATGGGCGAGCACGGCTTCATCGGATTTGGGATGTTCATCCTGCTGGCGGTATTCACCTGGCTGCGGGCCAACCAAGTGATACGCGAATGCAAAAGGGATCCGGAGCGAAAATGGGCGGCAGATCTGGCAGCGATGATCCAGGTGAGTCTGGTCGGCTACGGCGCGGGCGGTGCGTTCCTGGGACTGGCCTATTTCGATCTGACCTACCACCTTATGATTATTGTGATATTGGCCGCCAAGTTTTCAGGTGTCTTGGACAAGAGGTCGCAAGGTGTAACCGAGGTTGCCGACCAACCGCTTGGCCATGCCTCGGGGCGATGGAATAACAAACCTGCCTGGCAACGTAAATAGCTTTTGCATGAATCGTGGGGATGATTTGGCTGTGTTGGCAATGCGGGGCTTGTGCTTCGTCGATCGTGCCTGTGAGAGTTTGCGGTCGTGCCAGACAACGTCGTTTTTTGTTGGCTGGTTCGCCTGCGTTGGGCGGGACGATGAGTACAGCAAGAACGGACAGTGCTGCCGTCTTTACGCAATTATTCTGGTGTGCCGGACCCCATAGTATTAACACTCGACAAGTACTCCGTTATCGCGAAAAGGATTCAGGCGGTCGTGACATCAAGGATCGGAGCGCTGAGCCAGAGGCTGATGCCACAGGACCAGGCAGAGGTTTTTATGCGGTGGTTGCAGAAATTGCTGCCATTTTTGTGATGACCCGCCCTCATCATTTAGCAGCAAGCATTGCTTGAGTGGGGACCCAAGGAGAGTCAACTTGAAACTTTTAAGTGTCGTGATACCGGCTCACAACGAGGCGTTGGGCATTAAAAATGCGCTTGAAGTAATAGGTGAGAATCTGGCCTCATGTGCCGAGAGCTGGGAAATCATCGTGGTTGACGATGGGAGCCAGGACGGTACGTTCGATCGATTGCGCGAACTGGCGAGTGGGGATAGCCGAATCAAGGGTATCCGCTTCAGTCGTAATTTCGGCAAGGAGGCCGCACTGCTTGCGGGGCTTAGGGCGGCCACGGGTGATGCTGTGGTTACGATCGACTCCGATCTGCAACATCCACCCCGGTTGATTCCAAAAATGGTTGATTTATGGAAAAAAGGAGCAAAGGTAGTCAACGGGGTCAAGCGTAGCCGCCCGACAGACGGAACGCTAACAAAATTGAGGGCTAAGATGTTTAACAAAACGCTCTCCTATCTTGGAGGCATCAGTCTGGAAAATTCCTCTGATTTCAAACTTCTTGATCGAGTGGTAGTGCACGCAATCACCAGCGAATTGCCAGAAAAACAACGCTTTTACCGTGGATTGTCCGACTGGGTTGGCTATCAGCACGAAAGCGTTCTCTTTGATGTGGAGCCTCGGGTTAATGGAGAAGGCAAATGGACGCTATTGGGGCTTATCCAGTTGGCGACTATGGCTATCATTTCTTTTACCAGCGCTCCACTGAGGATTGTGACGGCCCTGGGATTTGCGACGCTTGTTTTCGGCGCTTTGGTGGCTGCGGAGACATTGTTGGGTTGGTTTCAGGGCAGGGCGGTTTCCGGCTTCGCCACCACAATCATTACCATGCTCATTCTTGGAAGCTTCATCATGATTAGTCTTGGAATAATCGGTGAGTACATAGCCAAAATCTACGACGAAGTAAAACAACGGCCTTCATACCTGATCGAACATCGACTGGGTTTCGACGACGAGAAGCTGTCCTGAGGTTTGGCGTGTGAATACAGGGGGGAGGTTTTGGTGAGGAGCATTTTCAGCACGCCATTAGATCAGCTGTTTTATTGGCTGTGGACCAGACTAAGCGCCGAATACAAAAGCGCCTTCTTTATCGTCGTTGTACTCAACCTCCTTGCATTTGGGTACGAGATGACAAACCTCACTCTGCATCATGACGATGTGGGACACATTTTGATTCAGGATCCCTATCTGGCATACGATCTGGGCCGTTTCGGTTTGGCCTGGCTCTATTACTACGGGCAAGGCGCGCATTTCATGCCTTTCTTGCAGATGTCTGCAAGCATCATCCTTATGACTTCATACGGGATGCTCATGGCGCATTTTTGGGGTGCGACAAGAACCATCGACATCGTACTCGTCGCCTCGGTATTGAGCGTCTTCCCCTTCATGGCACAGATATATCAGTACAACACAGCCATGTTCAGTTACCCGCTGGCACATTTTCTTGCCGGCGCCGCAGTTGTTCTCTCCGTACGTGCAACGGCCACTTATGTCGTTGCTGCAGCAGTTTTATACATGATCGCTTTTTCTATCTACCAGAGCGTGGCGGCAAGTGCGGCAACCATTTTTCTTGTCTGGGTCTTGGCGCGACTGTTGTTTGCAGAGGCCGGTGGATATCAAAATGTTAAGGAAATGGTGAAGTCATCGGGTTCGGCTCTTCTGGCCGTGTTTGTCGGAGGCCTGATCTACCTGGCGGCTTTGGCTGTCATGGATGTTCAGATCGACACCTACCAGGGTGCCGACAAAGCGTTTACGCTGAGTGACGGAATAGACCCTGGATTTGTCGCTACTGAGATTGTGAAAGGGACTCGAAGCTTTTTCTTTTGGCCTGAGAATTACTTTCCAGAGTCCCTAAAGAATATTCAGCTCGTTTTTGTGGCCGCTGCCGCGTTCTTGTGCCTTGCGCTGCCGAGAACCTTCGCAGAAAAGGTATCGGCGCTGGCAGTTGTTCTCTTAATATTGGCAGCTCCGCGCAGCCTGCAAGCATTGCATCCCGAGGGGCATTTTCACAACCTCACTTTGACCGGTTACGCTGTCGCAATCGCAGGTTTTGTCATGATCGTAAATCGGGCAGGACCTGTATTGGTGCGCAATTGCTCGATTGCGCTGGCAATCGTGCTTGTGGCGGGGTATGTCATACAGTGCAACTGGATATCGACCGTCAACCAGCTCAACACTTACGCACACTATTCGACCATGAGCCAGATTCTCGGTCGAATTAAATCCCTTGCCGAATGGAAAGGCAAAAAGGTTGTTGTCGTCGGAACTTATGACATGCCTTCAGAATATCCATACAAGCCAGCTACGGGGGTGGCGACAGAGTTCATTGATGCCACGCATATGCAGGAACTGGCTCGCCTGATGCGTGAAAAGATCAAAATCGTTCCGGCTGAAGATTCGATGACGGCGATCCATGAATATGCCGAACATCACTCCGGGTGGCCCAATTGGGACAGCGTTGGCGTTGTGGAAGGTGTCGCAGTTGTGGTGCTGTCAAAAGCTCATGTGGTTGCAGAAGCTGGGCAGGCGGATTCAAGGCCTGATTGATCCAGGAAGTCCCGCACCGCGTCTCCCTATTGTTGGTCTGGAGTACGAAGGCGACCGAGTAATTTGATTCGCAGGTTCCAGGGCAGCGTGGCGATCATTGCGGTCAATATTCTGAACATGAATGGAAATCTGCATACGCCTCTCCTGTATGCCGCACACTGAAGAATGCTTTTGGCGGCCGATTCGGCGTCGGTCGAGAGCGCATTTTGTAAACCGCTGCCTTGGATCATGCCAGTGCGAATCAGCCCTGGCTCAATGGTGGTGACCCGGATAGGGCAGTGCTCGGACTGAAAATCGATTGCCATGGACTCTGCGAGCAGGCTGAGCGCGGCCTTGGAGGCATTGTAGGAGCCGGTCTTGACCATTCCGTGCCAGCGCCCCATGCTTGAAATGAAAATGAAATGACCGCTGCGACGTATCACCCAAGCATGGAGCAGCGCTTCAACCGTATGCATTGCTCCAAACACGTTGACCCCAAAGACTCGCTTTATTGAAGCCACACCATTATTTCGAGTGGGTTCTTCCTTGATGCCAGCATTGATGACGGCCGCATCGACTTGTGAGGCTTGTACATTCGCAGCGACCATGGCCTCTTCCAAAGACCCTGCATTTGCCACATCGGCAACGATTATGTTCACGCGACCGATGAATCCGGCTCTTGCGATTTGCTCATTCAGCATCGAGCCTCCACGAACGACCGCTACCACATTGGCGCCCAAAGAAAGCAGGCGGGCAAGCAAGGCCAGGCCGAGCCCTCGATTGGCGCCAGTTACCAATACGGTTTTATGAATGAAATAGGACTCCTCCCGACGAATGCGGCTTCTGCTGAATGCGTAAAGACACGCCTGACCGAAAAACCAGACTGGGCCGAGGACAAGGTTTGCAGCGAAGCAGATTGTAATGAATAGAGTGGAAATCCATGCTTCGCTCCTCCCATCACTTCTCTTCATCATTTCGTCGAAACCCTGCGGATCACATTCGTGAATTGCCACAACAGCATTGAGGCGATAACGCCACGGGTGAACTGGCATCATTAGCCGCGTCCAAACATCGATAAATCCCAAAACCCAACTGGCGCAACGCAGCTCGGCGAGCCAACGGGAAAATCCTCTTGGAGTGGGCTGCGTGGCGGCAATCTGGAGAAGGTATTGCGCGACCTTTTCGAATAGGATTTGACTAGGAGTGAGGCCGAGATGGCGACACAGTCGCTCATACATTTCCCAATCGATGCTCCAGGATGGGATCCGCAGCACGCAAGGGTGTGGAATGGTTATAGTCATGGCTATACCTGCGCCAGTGAAGCAACGCGGATCGCATGTGCGACAAGATTCAGGGTAATGCTTTTGCTGGGAAGGGACGGGAAGGCTGCGCCATCACATAAATACAAATTCCGATAGGCATTTGCCCTGCCCGAAGAGTCAGAGCAGCGCACCCCAGAGCCCATCGGAACGGTGCCTGCATAATGGATACCACTACCTGGTCGTGCACGTATTGGTTGCAGCGGGATGCATCCAAGAAGAAGTAAGGCACGCTGTGTGTCTCTGATGACTTCCCTGATCAGGGCTTCCTTATCACTGCCTTCCTTATAATGGACATGCATACGATCACCGGTAGCTGATGTGGGGTCTGTGATTAGTGAAAGGCCGTTGCCCGGTAGTTGCCTGTCCGGAAAGAAGAACGTTGCGACGCCCAGTGCCGTATGGAATCGAGAGAACAGACGCATAGCAAGTCTGCTGCCAAGAGGGATGGATTCAATGAGCGCGTGGTATATCAGCGTGTTAAGAGAGAGCACTTCGCCATGGCAGTGCATGGGCCATGATCCGTCGCGTTTTTTTCGGTTGGCAATAATCAGTCTATTGAACTGGAACTGCCCCCGGCCTTCACTGCAACCCACGCTTCTAATTTGAATATAGGGTACTTTTACTACAGTGGTATCCATGACGGACTGGGTCATGCTGCGATCATCAACAGTGTCATGATGATTACTGTCATTTTGAATCGTGCGCAAAAAAATCCCCCCGCTCTGCAGGGCGCCAGCGGCAAGAAATACTGATTCACAGGGCGCAGTCAGTGCTTGCCGGCCATGCACGTCGAAATAATGAATGCCGGTTATCTGGCCATCCTTCGCTTCAAAATGCACGACCAGCCTTCCCGGCTTGTAGTTGAAGTTAGGGTATCGTCGGCACTCTTGCAAAGTGGTCCTGGCGGGATCGTAAAGGCTCCCGTGTGGACACCCCCAGAGGCAGCGCCCGCAGTGCCGGCAGGATGAAAGATGATCAGGGCTGTTTACCACGGCAAGTCGCGCCTGACCAATCGTTGTGTGACAGGTCTTTCTTATCAGGGAACTGCGGCGACCGAAACTGTCCAGCAAATTGGAGTCATGCCGGCTAATGCGCATCGGGGGGTGGGTGACGGCTACGCCTGGGAAAAAAGGCGACAGGCTGTCGATAGGGCCGGCTATTGGAATTCTTCGGCAACTTTCCGCATAAGCCTGACTCAGGTCAGCTATCGAAATTGGCCAGTCCTTGATGTCGTCATCATCGAACGAAACCGCATTGGCACCCCATCCCACCCCAAGCCCCCCTTGGGTGAACGACATAAATGGTTTGAATTCATCGCCAGCGAAGGGCCAAAGGTCATCTTTGGCGTTCACCAGAAATTTTCGAGACGGAGGATAACGCAGCAGTTCTGCGCCACCGGGAGGCATCAGCGCCTCAAATTGCTTGCCGAGAAAATACTCCTGGGGATCCTCGACCAAGGCCTTCAGTTCGTGAAAATCCGCCTCTGGAAAAGGGAATTGGGACTCTTCTTTCCCAACATCCCACAACTCAACTGTTTTCCCCCTGCTTAAAAGTGTCAGTGCCGCATTGGCACCACTGGGGCCCGATCCGATAACAATGCATTTCACCCTAAGCTCCGTTGCGTGGTGGAATTGAGTCAGGTGAGGATTAGATAGATCGCCAGCAGACCGAATGCTAGTCCCAGTGCATGGCGTGCGGTGACCATCTCCCCAATTGCAAACCCCGCCAGCGTTACTAGCATGATCTGACCGACAGTCATTGCCGGATAAATCTTGTTGAGGGGAAAGTACTTCAATATGCGTGCGTATAGCAAAAAGGAGAATCCGTAGACAAGAGCGCTTAGTCCTACGTAACCCAGCCAGGACATAGTTCTTTCGTCGAAAGATGAGGCTCTCTTCAGCAATACTTGTGCGAGTGCCGTCGCGACCATTCCTAAGATAACCAAAGCAGACGGGGTCATTGTTTGCAGATCCTGTTCAGATAAGTTTGATTGCTATAAATCAAATGTGAAAATGGTTTCAAAAAAAGCACATAAAGCACTGGCCATTATTGAAATGTCTGCCGCATCCAAAATTGCTTGATTTTGAGTTTCATGCTCAAAATCACATTCGAATTACTTTGGCCTCAAGGGGGCAAGTCCCTGAACCCAATCAGTTGTACTTCACTCGACTCACAGAGATCGCGAAATTCCGTCGAGCGCAATGCTGCTAACTCCTGTTCCCATGCATGGTATTCGAGCAAGGCCGTATCCCGCACTTCATGGAAATCCAAATACCCCGGGTGACACATGAGTTCGTATACCTGACCGGGTTCAAGTTGTGGAAGTTTTCTCCTGAAATACTCCATGTTCAATTTACCGCTTCTGGACGCGCCGATGAAACGAATTTTTTCGTGTTGACGGAAGCGGGCTAGTGTCATAACGCTGGTGCTGCCCAGAATCAGATTGCGCACCCAGTCGGAAATCTTCCGAGTCGGTTCCCACTCGGGTGATGAGTGGCGTATATGCTGAATGCCAAACTCATTCGCGAGCTTAACCACAACCCCGAACAGGCTTGGGAGCATATGCAGGTGTTCGTGTGAATTCATGAACACGGGGTTTATCCCATATTCAACACAACGCAATATCTGTGTTCGCCATTCTTCCTCAACTGCCGCAAGTGGGACATTGCGTGTAAGGATGGCAGTCGTTATCTGGAATTTTTTTGGAAACCTTCCCCCCCAGTCGCAGAGCAGATCGCGCATACGATCCGTGAGAGGTTCGCCATGGGTGAGATTGAGGTGGATCCCCGCATCCAGAGAATCCACCTCGGCGAAAAGCCTAAGGTGTTTTTCCAGATCGCGACTGTTGGCCATAATGCCGGTCGCGGTGACAACACCTTCTTTTGCAGCGTCGAGTATCCCCCTCGATACACCGGTGAAATACCCATAATCGTCCGCATTGACGATTAGATATCGCTTATTGGCGTTTGGTAATGAACAAGACTCAGGCATACGTCAAAAAATATTCATTGCATCGCCAATCAGTTTTCATTTCCCTGCAGCCACTGCTCCAGCATCGTCGCCACCCAGATCACCACGCCGTAATAGCTGGCATGCTGATTCCGCTGCATGGCGAGCATGTGATCGAGATATTCCGGCTGGATCCATCCCCGCTTCTTTAAATCGGCAAGGCTGTCGCCTACCAGATCACCGAGCGGCTTGTACTGCATGCTCCACACCCCGAACGGCAGGCCGAACCCGTGCTTGCTCTTGTTGATGATCTTTTCCGGTAGCAGGTCGCTGAGCGCTTCCTTGAAGAACCAGCGAAGTTTCTGACCGCGCACCTTGTAATCGACCGGCAGGTGATTGGCGAAGGCTACCATGCGGTCGTCGAGCAGGGGGTAATGCACCTCGATGCCGGCGGCCTCCGTCATCGTTCCAACCTTGCGCAGGTCGTTGTCGGCCAGAGTGAATTTCAGATCCAGATGCATCATGCGGTTGATGTAATGGTCCGACGCGGTGCGCTTGTAAATATCGGTGAAGGCGGTGTCCGTTGACGAAGGATCAACGGCTTTGATGAACTCCGCAGCGAAAATCTGCTCCAGCGCGGTCCGGTGGAGGAAGTTGTAGGTTTCCAGCCGCAGCGGGAGTCCGACTTTGGCTTGATCGACGTAGCTTTTCAGTTTGGACAGAGGGAAACGGCTGGAAAGCCCGGGCAGATTGGCAACCGGCTCGATCAGCCCTCGCCGTAGCAGGGCGGGAAGATGGCCATACGCCTCGAACAGACGCTGCTTGGCATAGCGCGCATTGCCGCCGAAGATCTCATCGCCACCATCGCCGGCGAACATGTTCGTGAATCCAGCTTCACGCGCCGCCTGCGCGCAGAAAAAGGTCGGGACCGCTGATGAGTTGCCGAAGGGTTCGTCATATTCGCGTGCGATGACGGGAATGGCCGAGACGATGTCAGCCGGCTTCAGGTAATACTCGTGGCTATTGCACTTGAAGCGCTCAGCGGCGCAGCGTACATATTCCATTTCATCGAAACCTTCTGCCTCGAAGCCTATGGAGAAGGTATCGACCGGTGCTCCGCGGACCGCTGTTAGTGCGCCGACCACAGTGGAACTGTCTGTTCCGCCGGACAGAAACGCCGCTGTGCCTGGCGCATCGGCATCGCGCACGGCCTGATCCAGGAGGTGACGGAACTGGCTGCGGTGAGCGTCGTAGCCAGCGTCGACAGGGGCGTAGTCGGCCTGCCAGTAAAATCCGGTGGTGAGCTGTCCGTTCTTAAGAACGGCATATTGCCCCGGCAGCAGTTTTTGTATGCCCCGGTACAGGCTGCGCGGTGCCGGAATGGTGTGAAAATAGAGGTAGTCGTAGATCGCCTGCGGGTCGATGTTGCGGCCCACGCCAGGGTGCGCGGCCACGCTTTGCACGCTGCTGCCGAACACCAGATGGCCGGCGCGAGGTGCGTAGCACAGGCGCTCGGCACCGACGCGGTCGAGTGCCAGGAACGCCTGCTTCCGGATCGGTTCGAGCACGGCCAAGGCGAAGTTGCCGTGCATTTTCGTCGGCAGCTTCTCGCCATGTCGGCGCCAGCCGTGTGCCACGGCCACGACGGGGCTCTGGTCGCGGGCAATGAAGGCCAGTTCCTCATCGACGAACCGCGGACGACCATATAGGGCGGCGGCCAGCCCGTTTTCGACGTGAATCGCGGCCTTGCCGAAGCGCGAAGCCCCGGCCACCCCAAGCATCTGGCTGCTATGTTCGTGTAAAGGGCTATCGGGCGACCGGCGCGCCGCCTGCCCCATTTGTTTGATCAAATCCTGATATGCGCTGTGGTCACCCAGCCAGCCGAAAATGCCATCCATGGTCTAGTTTTGTCAGAGTGATACGGGATAATAAAAAGACATTATTAAGGATGTAGCCAACAACTTCACACCCTCATTTCGGCGGTGCATGGTTGTTGACGCTTTGGTGCCGTTACGACCATGGCCTCCCCCTTCCCGGCGAAAGCCCGAATCCAGTTGAATTGAATCACTGGACCCCCGGCGTCCGACGGGGAGACGGCTTGTAAGTATTGCTCAGGCCAACATGAAGGCTTGGCACGAATCCTGTTAATAAGCGTAAGGTCATCATCTTGTCAGAAAGCCAAGTCAGTTGAGTGAATTCCTGGTCAAAGTAAGCAAAACACTTGCCTGGCACGGTCGGCGCCTGCAGCGCGGCCTGCGCGGCGTATGCTGGGCGCTCACGCGGCAGACTGCGCTGCGTCCTATCATCGTCGTCGGCTGTTCACGCGCGGGGACCACGCTGGTCTACAAGACCCTCTCCGAGTCCCGCGAAATCGGCAGCCTGCAGCGCGAAACCCACGATTACTGGTCCGACCTGCATCCGCCGGCCGCGAAGAACTGGGACACCCACGCGCTGGATGCGAGCGACGCCAGCCAGCGTGACCGGGACACCGTCAGCCGCTATTTCTATAGTTGGACCGGCCGCCATCGCTGGGTCGACAAGAACAATCAGAATGGTCTCTGCGTGTACTATCTTCAAGCCCTGTTTCCCGATGCGGTGTTCGTCTTCGTCAAGCGCAGCCCCGGCGACAATCTAAATTCGCTGATCGAAGGCTGGCGCAAGCCGGACGAGTTCGCCACCTGGTCGAATGATCTGCCGGCGAAAGTGGCGGTGGAGAACGGGAAACTGCACCAGTGGTGCTTCTTCCTTGCCGACGGCTGGCGGAACTACGTGAACGCTCCGGTCGAGGACGTCGCCGCGTTCCAGTACGCTGCCATCAACAAGGCCATCCTCGATGCCAAGGCCAGCGTGCCTGCCAGGAACTGGGTCGAGGTGTTCTACGAAGACTTCTTGCGCGACCCCGTCGCCACCTTCCGCAAGGTGTTTGAGGGCTGCGGCCTCGCCTTCGACAGCCGTCTGGAGCAGCACTGCGCCCAGGTGCTGGATATCCCCTACAACGCCTTCTCGGAAATCCGTCTGGACAAATGGAAAGATGGGCGCAATCGGGAGAAGATTGAGCGGGTGTTGCCGCAGGTGGCGGCTGTGGCAGCAAGGATGGGGTATTGATGTCGATTTTAGCGCTCGCTCTCGCGATGCTGCTGCTTCTTTGGGTGGGTGTGCTGCTCGTCTTTGTGGCGCCGCTTGCCGCGCGCTGGCGCGAACCGGTTTTGCGTCATCCCGTGCTTATCCTTGAAAGCGACGACTGGGGGGCCGGGCCATTGAATCAAACTGACGCGCTGAAGCAGCTTGCTGCGTTGCTGCAGCGTATGCGCGATCGCAGCGGCCGGCCCGCTGTGATGACGCTCGGTGCGATCCTGGAGGTGCCGGATTGTTCGCGCATCGCGGCGACTGGCTGCGCTGAATACCATGGTCTGCCGCTCGCCGATGCCTGCTTCGAGGGAGTGCGCGCTGCCATGAAAGACGGCATTCACTCCGGCGTGTTTGCCCCGCAATTGCATGGCCAGTGCCATTACTGGCCTTCCGCGCTGCTGACTGCCGCCCAACATGATCCTGCTGTTCACAACTGGCTTACCGGGACCGGCCCCCCCTCAACCGAGGCGTTGCCCTCGCCGCTGCAAAGCCGCTGGGTCGATGCGTCCAGTCTTCCCTCGTGTGCACTGGCGCTCGAAGCGATCCGGCAGGCCGTCGCTGCCGAGGCGGCGGACTATCAAGCCATCTTCGGCAGCACGCCGCAGGTGGCGGTCGCCACTACCTTTGTCTGGAACGACGACGTCGAAGCCGCTTGGGCAAAAGTCGGGGTCGAGGTCGTTATCACCCCGGGCCGTCGCGCCACCTGCCGCAACGCTGCAGGACAGCCTGCATGTGTGGACGCCACGATGCTGACAGGTGAGCATTCACTCGCCGGGCAGATCTATCTGGTGCGCGATGTGTATTACGAACCGGCGTTGGGCCATGCTCCGCAGCGCCTGGTGGACGGCCTGCTGGAGCGCGCCCGACAAGGCCGCGCCTGTCTGGTCGAAATCCATCGCTTCAACTTCATGCAGGCGCTGGAAGCCAGCCTGGCCACGCTCGAGGCGGGCTTGAATTCAGCATTGAGCGCCTGCCCCGATCTGCGCTTCATCACCCCGATCGAACTGGCGCATGCGATCCGGGACCATGATCCGGACTGGGTCGAAACCGGGCTGATGCCTCGCCTCTCCGCCTGGCGCGCACGTCTGGATGAGGTTCCCCGCTTTCGCCGGGTGGCCCAACTGACCGGCCTGGCGCTGCCGCTGACTTTGCTGGGACGTGCAACATGACCCCGCGCTTCTCGGTCATCATCCCCGCCTTCAATTCCGTAGCGACCCTGGCGCGCGCGATCGAGTCGGCGCGCGCTCAAACCTTGTCGGCGCATGAAATTATCGTGGTCGATGACGGCTCGACTGATTCCACTGCCAGTGTGGCGGAATCCTTCGGCGACACCGTCAGACTGCTCCGCCAGTCCAACTGCGGGGTGGCCGCTGCCCGCAACGCCGGTGCACGTGCTGCCACGGGCGAGTGGCTGGCTTTCCTGGATGCTGATGACTGGTATCACCCCGACCGCCTGCGTTTGCATGCCGAATGGGTAGCCGAAGATTCCACACTGGATTTCCTGACTGGGGATTATGAGTATCGCGACGATGCCGGACAGCTTCTGGGCACATCGCTGGCGCAGCACGAAGCCGGTCGCATGATGCTAGCCAAGGCGCAGGGCAGCCCACGCGTGGTCATGGATCGCCCGGATGAAATCGAAGCTTATGTCGCCGACCACTTCGGCGACACGCACACCCTCAGCGTGCCGCGCCAGGCCTTCCTCGAACTCGGCGGCTATCCTCACGGATTCAAGGTCTGCGAGGACGTGCATTTCCTGGTGCGCCTGGTCGCCCGCAGCCGCCGGATCGGCGTGATCTGCCAGAGCCTCGGCGTGTATGTCATCCACGGCGGCAGCGCGACACGCAGAAACCCGGTCGCCGCGCAGCAGGAAAACGTCCGCACCCTCATCGATCTCGAACGCCAGGCGCGGAATTTCCCGACCCCGGTGAGACAGGGGGTCAGGCATCGGGTGCAGAGCGCGCGCTACAACCTCGGCTGCGCATTGAGCAAAAGCGGCCGGCGGGTCGCCGCCGTCAGCGCCGTCCTGCCCACGCTGTGTGAACGCCCCGGCTGGCAGAGCCTGCGCGATGTGCTGTCGATGATAAGGGGGTGACGTGCCTGCACAACCTATGCCCCTGGATTGCTTCGCTCGCAACGACCCGTATCCCGTCATCGCGAGGCCCAAAGGGGCGGTGGCGACCGAGTTAGATAATTAAACTCATAGCCATGAATTGCCTCCTCGTCCTCACCGAACTCTTCCTCCCCACCAAGGGCGGCACCGCCGTATGGGCGGCCGAGGTCTACAAACGGCTCGGCGGCAAGGAAATTCATATCGTGACTGCCGACGTGCCGGGGGCGGCCGAGGTCGATGCCGTCCATCCCAATACCATCCACCGTCTGAATCTCAAGCGTGTTTCCTGGCTGCGACCGGAGTCGCTGGCGATGTATGTGCGTTTCTTCTACAAATCCTTGACGCTCGCACTCACACATCGCTTCGACGCCATCCACGCTTTTCGTGCGTTGCCAGAGGGCCTCGTAGCATGGTTGGTCGCCCGCATGACTTTCCGTCCCATAGTGATCTACGCACATGGCGAGGAGCTCACCACCTGGGGAAGCGGGAATAAATATCGCACCATGCGATTTGCACTCCGGCACGCCGACCGCGTTATCGCAAACAGCGAGCACACTCGCGATACCTTGCAGGAAATGGGTGTCACCGCAGACAAGATCACGCTAATCTACCCCGGTGTGGATGTGTCGACGTTTAAGCCCGGGTTGGACACTAGCGGCTTGCGTGAGAAAGTTGGCATTCCCGGCAATTCCAAGCTGGTGTTTTCGGTTGGCCGACTGTCGCGGCGCAAAGGATTTGACCAGGTCATCCGCGCTGTCGCTCGTTTGCGTGAGGAAGGCATGAATGTCCGTTATGTGCTGGCCGGCATTGGCGAGGACTGGGACTACCTGACATACCTAATCCGGGAACATAATTTGCAGGCAATCACTCACATGATCGGTGCGGTAGATGAACGGGACCTGCCGAGATGGATGAATGCCTGCGATGTCTTTGCCATGCCAAACAGGGAAATCAATGGAGACAATGAGGGTTTCGGTATGGTATTCCTCGAAGCCTCTGCGTGCGGCAAGGCTGTCCTTGCCGGGAATGCCGGCGGGACGGGCTCGGCGGTAATCGATGGCATGACTGGACTGCGGGTGGAAGGCACTTCGCTGAAATCAGTGACTGACGGGCTGAGCGAACTCTTGCTCAACCAGGAAAAGACCGAAGCAATGGGGCGTTGCGGCTGGACCCGCGCCCAGACCGAATTTGCCTGGGAGAGGGTTGCGGAAAAGACACTCGCGCTGTCCCGGGAAATGACAAGGAGTGACAAAGCATGAAGAACTACTGGGTAGGTGCATTATTTTTAATGTCCGCGCCGTCATGGGCCATTCTCCCTTTTGGCGCCACGCCAGCAGAGCAGGCAATGTGTGCGGCTCGGGTTGGTTCGCGCCTCGACCGCAGTGATCCGAACAGCGGGCACATGCACCACTACTGTGACGGTTTGCGATTCCTGGATCGTGCCTATGCATCGATGGGCAACAAGAAGGATATGCAACACTATTTAAACGAGTCCATCCAGGGTTTTGATTACGTTCTAAGCCATACCCAGGAAAGCTATGCGATGCGTGGGGAGGTCCATATAGGGAAAGCGCGTGCACTAAAACTCATGGGCAGGAAGGTAGAAGCGGCGTCGGAATTCAACAAGGCCTTGCGCTACAAGCTCGATTCTCCAGACGTCTATTTGGCATTAGCCGATCATTACCATGAGACGGGCAACAGGCAAAAGGCCCTGGAAGTGACAATCGAAGGCTTGAAGCGCAATCCGAATTCAAAAGGACTCAAGCGTCGCTATACCGAGTTCGGGGGCAAGTTACCCTACCCAGAGGCGATTGCAGAGCAATCCATCCCCGCTGCGGCACCCCAGTCCGAAATCAAAACGGAGGCAAAGATTGAAGCCGCACCGTCTCCGGAAGAGGCAACGGATAAGGTCTCTGGCAGCACCGGCCTGACGCAGCCGGCTGGGCCGGCGCCGCAGAGTGAAGCAGCAAAAATCGGCTCGCCGAAAAATCCCTACTGCCGGTTCTGTCCCGATTAAGCGTTCGCCGGCGGACTTGCCGGGTGCAGTGGAGGCTGGCAATGCATTGTGCTTAACGGTTTGAGATGTTCAACAAGAGGGATTCAAATTCACGTACAGGTTTTGAGGTGAAGTTCTGCTTCACTCGGGTGCGACCAGCTTCACCCAAGCAGGCACGTAGTGCCGAATCTGCGATGAGTTGCGCCACACGTTCCGCGAGTCCTTCCACGTCACCCGGCTCGACCAAAAAGCCATTCACTCCATCGTCGACCACTTCGGGGATGCCGCCCGCTCGTGTGGCCACCACCGGTTTGCGACAGACGCCGGCTTCCAGATTGATTAGCCCCAGGGGTTCCTGCCAGCGTGAGGGCACCACCACGATATCCGCTGTGTGGTAGACATTTTCCACCTGATCGATATAGCCGATGTAGCGGATACGGGTGTCGCCTCCTGCAAGTGAATTAAGATCATGCTCGGAATAGGACCCGGGAAATTTCTCCGGGTCGCGGCACTCCCCTGCAATCAGGAAGCGGGCGTCCGGATCGGAAATCCGGTGAGCCATGCCGATGAAGTCCTCCACCCCCTTGATGTCACGGATCTGTCCCAGGAATGCAACAACCACCGAATCTGGCGGTACATCCCACCCATCCCGCAGACTGATTCCCTTGTCGAATCGATCCAGCGATATGGGGTTGTAGATGACATGCTTTGGAAGTCTTTTCGGGAGCGAGGCTTCCGCCACGTAGCGCGAGACGCAGATTGCAGCATGGCAGCGCCCCATGAATGAACCTTCCTGCCGGTTCACGACGTGAAAATGAACCAGCACAGGAATTTTAAGCAGCAGTGCTGCCAACACCTCCGCGGGGCGCCAGAAACGATGATTGACATGAAGAACTGCGACACCCTCGTGTCGCAGGAGATGCAGAGTTTTGAACAGGCGCTTGACATATGCCAACCTGTTGTCGGGTTCGACGGCCGGGCCCCAAACCAGGCACCGAATGCCCAGCGCCTCGAGTTCAGCCTGAATCGGCCCATCACCCGAAAGCAATACCAGCGGATCTACGCGGGTGAGATCAATCTCGCGCAACGTCGAGTAGATTACCCGGCTTGCACCACCCCAGTCGGCTGCGCTACCGGTCAGGAAGCAGATACGTGGGCGTGAGTTCACTATGTAAAGTCTGAAGGTCTTGCAGGTCACGACACTGGCGGTCCGTGCATAAGAATTTGCTCAGCCGCTCCCACAGTTCTGCCTTCACCTCCGGTTGGGCGTTTGATAAATCATGCTGACATGTCGGGTCAGTTTCGAGGTCGAACAGGCGAAGCAAAAAGCCGGATTCCAGTGGCTGATATACCAGCTTCCACCGACCATGACGAACCATCCGGTCCTTGGCGCATAGAATCGTATTGTGGTACTGGGGTTTTATCGCCAGCGTGCCGCTATCACGATCCGGCACCTCGATCAGTTCGAGCAGATCCGGATAGCGTAAATGTCCCTTTGGCAGGCCTGGAATATCAGTGATCCAGATGCCGGTTTCACTGAACGCGTCAAGTCGGGGAAAGTTTGCCTGCTGCGTCAGACTTTGCGCAAGCGACACACCGTCCATGCTGGCGGCAGGCGCAACGCCAGCCAATTCAAGGAGGGTGGGGGCGAGATCGATGCTGCGCACGACCTGGTCGACTTTTCCGCACGCGGATTTGCGTGGATCGCAAATCAGCAGCGGGATACGCGGGCTGAAATCTCCCACTGCGGAATTGCCTTGCCCCCACGTGTCATGCTCGAACAACTCCATGCCATGGTCGGAATAAACGACAACGATGGTGTCTTTCGACAAGCCGCAGACCTCGAGATGCTCCAGCATTTTGCCCACCTCATCGTCGAACTGGGCGACGCAGCCATCATAGAGATCAACGATCTGATCCAAGTCGAATTCCTCGCGTGGCGCACCCTGGCGGCGGATGATGTCAAACGGATCGGTGAGTTTTGCCATGGCGAATTTCGATTCGCCAGCATAGGCCGGATCGGCAAATCGGGTGTACCACGGCCATTCCGAGGCAAACGGCGGATGAGTGGTGGAATAGAATACGTTGAGAAAAAAGGGTTCGGCATTTTTGGCCAGGCGCGATACCAGCCTGCGTGCGCGCCGACCCATCTGCGTGGTGAGGGGCACACCGCCAAGGTAATAGAGTTCCGGCATCAGCAACCGTCCAAGACGATTGTGGGTGAAAAGCGAAACGAAAAGTCGCAGATCCTTGGGGCCCTGCCGGATGAAAAATTTAAGGTTCCACTGATCTTCCGGCAGGTCGGTGTAGTCGAAACCGAATGAAAGCTTGCCCAGGTCAGCACCACACCAGTCCGAAATGGCCGCACTGCGATAACCCAATGGCTTCAGTAATTGCGGCAATGCGGCAACCGTAAGCCGGGTCTGATCATCCGGCACGTAGTTGTCGCGGATGCCGTGGGTATGCGGCAGAGTGCCCGTGAGCAACGAAACCAGACTCGGCGCAGTGCGTGCGCAGGGCACGTAGCAGTTGGCGAAGAGCGTCCCTTTTGCAGCAAGCGCGTCAATATGGGGTGTCAGCACGCGGTGGTAACCCAGAACACTCAAACGGTCCGCTCTGAGCGTGTCCGAGCCGATCATCAGGATGTTGGGCGGCATGGCCGGATCGCGCGCAGTACGCCGGTGAGCGGGTCGTGCACGGGGAAGCCAGGCGGCCCAGGTAATTGTCCCCGCATAGAACAGTACAGCGGCCCACATCGCGATGAGTTCACCCGCCAGATTACCTACGATCAACCGGTGCGATGCTGTGATTACCAGTCCGGTCACGACAACACCAAACAACAATTGAAACAGATGAATATGAGTGGGGGTAGCCAACTTCCACAGCGGATAGAGCCGACTGGCGCGGTAGTGCATAGAGGCAATCAGCAGGCCTGGGTTGTATCGCAGCAGGCGAATGAACTGCAGCAAAAAGCCAGCGAGGATGCCACCCGCGGCCGCAAGCGCAGCGAACCATAACGAACCACTCCAGCCCAGGCTCACACGCAGTGCGTAATACATCAGCACACCGGCTCCCCCTAGAAACAGCATGATCGCGAAAGCCCAAAGGCTTAAGCGCGCCAACGCGTACAAGGTATAACTTCGGTAGTGGGCGAGGATTTCCTCGCGGATGCGAGGTCCTGTCTGGGTGAAATCCGAGAGCGACTTGGCGAGCAGAGCGACTGTGCCGAACGTGGCGACACCCATGGTGGGAAGCAATCCGGTCCAGAGAGCCTCCCCCCCCACAAACCATGCGATAAGGCCGCTTGCCGCCGTCAGGATGGCAATCACTTCAATCCATACCATGCCTTTATCAGGGGGCAGATCGATGCTTTTTCTGCGGTGACCCGACTCGCGCCGACCCTGAATCTCGCCCAGTGCAGCGGCCATACGCATCCAGTAAAACCGCCGCCGCGCCCACGACAGACTGAACAGGCTGTGAAACCCGTATTCCGCAAGCTTGCGCCACATATAGAGTGGTACGGCTCCGTTGCCGTGGATGCGCGAAGTCGAACGCGTGCGCTGATAGCTTTTCTTCAGCAGATAACCCAGGCGCAGACGCTCGGTGTCGACATAGTGGTGTTGCACCATGTCCGGAACATATTGGCATCGCACTCCGCGGGACATTGCGCGCAGCACATATTCGCTGTCCTCTCCGCCGCCCAGATCATGGCCGTGAGGGCCGAGTTCGGTAGAGAACTGCCCTGCCAGCTCGAACACTTGGCGGCGAACTGCTAGATTGCCACCGCCTGGAATCGGGCCTTCCTCAGCAGTGATCGTTCTGGGGTCACTGCCCTGGTCGTAACGTGGCACCGGTAGCGGATAGATTCGATACGGTCCCTCGTCGTGGACCCACGGGGGTTCACTGCCGTCCCAGTCCGGCAGGATTCGCCCGCAATAAAGACCCGCATCCGGCCAGGCCCGTGCCGCCTGCTCGATGGCAACGAGATAGTTCTCATCGACCCGGTGATCGTCGTCGACGAAGGCAGTGAGATCAGTATCGATTTCGGGAATCGCCCGATTGAGCGCATGCGACTTGCCGGGGGTGGGCACTTCGATCAAGTGCAACGGCAACCAGTCCTGTTCTGTCTGACGGGCCTGATAAATTCGCATTCTGGAAACCGTGTCGTCAGTACAGGCATTCGCCGCCACCAGGATCTGCACCGGGATTGCTGGCCGCCGGGCCGCATTGAGCGACGCCAGCACCCGATCGAGCAGGTCGGCGCGATTATGGGTACAGATGAGGACAGTGAGCTGGCCAGTCACGGTTCAACGCGCGCGAAATAGACCCTGCATCAGGCCCAGAAAATGAAAGACAACGATTTCGCGATTGAAGGCTTCATCGCGAGGTTGGGTCAGATGCCCCCACAGCATGCGACCGATGGCGCGCAGCAACTGGGGAAAGACGAAAAGCGGAATGTTGAACAGACGACGCTGACCCGCCAGACCACGACTCTGGGCGATATTGCGGCTGGTCTGAAACCGCCAGCGGCGAAAATAACGCTTGGTCAGGCGAAACGCCTCGACCTTGTGGTGGACCCGTGACTGTCCCAGAAAGACGGCCTTCAGACCGGCTGCCAAAATGCGTTCGAACATTTCGCCATCCTCTCCGCTTGCCAGAACCTTGCCCTTGCGGCCACGGTTGGTGTCGAACAGGCCGACCTTCTCGAATACAGCCTTCTTGATAGCCATATTGGCGCCGAACGGTGCTTGTGAGGAAGACTCTATCAAGTAGTCGTCAGTGCGGTCGGTGCGCACCGCCAGAAACCCATAGAACCGCTCGGTCAGCCAGGTGGGCGGCGTGGTCTCCCATATCGGAGCGATATAGCCCCCACAGGCATCGGCCTGGTGCTTCTCCAGTCCGGCTAACGTGGTTTCAAGCCAGTCGGGCTCCGGCAGTACGTCGTCGTCGGTAAAAAGAATGATCGCCCCGCGGGCACAGTCAATTCCATGGTTGCGTGCGTGGGAGAGGCCCTGACTGGGTTCGTACTCGTAGCGTAAGAGCGGCCAATCGTGCTGAACTTCATCAACGACCTGGCGTGTGTGGTCTTTCGAATTGTTGTCGACGACTATCACTTCCCACTGCCTGGAAGGGGGGACCTCTAGCGCACGCAAGGCTCCCAATGTGTCCCGTAAAGACTCGGCCCGGTTGTAGGTACAGATAATGATGCTGGCGTCCACGATATTCGGGCAAATCAGGCCAATTCTCTGCTCAGAAAGAGTTCTTCTTTGAACCCCTTTATTGAACTTGAATATTTCCAGTCAATTTGAAATCCCTCCTCGGCAAGATGTCCACAGATATTGTCGATGCGATCCTGACCGATAATATTCGTGTGAAGCTCAACAGCGATCTTTTTAATTCCATCAAAGTTGATAATGTCGAAAATTCCAGATTCGCCCCCCTCAATATCCATGATCAGGAATGTAGGGCGCAGCTTTTTCAAGACCTCGTTGAGGTCTTTTCGTGGAACACTGACTTTTCTGGAGCTCGGTGAACGTTGATAGAGCGATGATGACCAGAAATCATCATGAACATAGAAAGTTTCCACTCCATCACCCTTGCCGAGGATACAAATATCAAGATTGGGTGAGACCCCGTTTCTTGCGTAGACGGTCTGTATCAAAGGCACTAATTCCGGGTTGGCTTCAAAGGTGAAAACCCTATCTGATCCAATTCGTTTTGCACAAAATGTGGATATGAGGCCGACTCCAGTCCCTATCTCCAGAACCCGATCCTCCGCCACAAGGTTCTCGGCAATCGTACGCAATTCCGCAGATTCGTAGCCACCATCAAACATCGCTTCTTTTACATTGTCTGAAATGTATTTCGACAATGGAATGTATACGCCTGCTATGTTGGCCTCAGGGTTTCTCCAGGAAAGATAGCCGACACGCATTGCTTGCCATGCTCTTTTTGTGCGCCATCTTGCTGCATCCCACAGTCGGCTTAGGAAGATGCTCGTGGACTTTGATGTGGCCAACATCTTAATCTCCTGAAGTTTCAATCTGTTTGTGGATCGGTGACATGAAGATCAGCGGTTTTGCGGTGCCCTATAACCCTACTCGGCACGCCTGCATTTATCGTGAACGGCGGCACATTCTTGGTTACTACCGCGCCAGCGCCGATCACGGCACCTTTGTGTATCACAACCCCATCGAGGATTCGAGCTCCCGCCCCGATCCAGACGTCATCTTCAATCACGATTCCTTTTTTTGTCAGAGGTTGTTTCCGAATTGGGAGTGTTTGATCATCGAAGCGATGGTTCGCAGTGATGATTACGCTGTGCGCGGCTATCCGAACGCCATGTCCAATTTTCAGACCACCATGCCCATACAAAACGCAATATGGATTCACGCTGCATTCGTTACCTATCTCGATTCGCCCCCCATAACTGAGAAGGAGGGCGCCACGGTGTATTTCGCATCGCTCACCAATCGTAATTTCACCACCAAACTCGGTTGAAAGCACCGCCAAGTCAGCAACGTTTGTTTTGTTCCCCAAAAATATCGGTCCCTCATCTGCGATTAAAGTAGCGTGCGTGCCTATTTCAGCACCGGGCCACAAATGATGGCCTTTTAATCTTGATCGGAGACGTCTGTAAATCCGTCTCGCCAATATTCGCAAATGTCGTTCTTGGTTCATGTTGATGGCTTTTCTGCTTTGCTTAATTCATTGGCGAGAAACACAGTCACTAAAAGTGTGGGTGATTTCGGAATCAATATTGCCGTGAAAATTTCAAATCCGTGGCAGCCACATCCTGAGTGCGAAACGGAGGTAGGCCAAATTCGGGCTTAGGTAAAACGCTTGCCACAAGTGGCTCCAGCTTGCTCTTCTATCCCCCGCACCGAAGTAATGGTAAGCCGCATCAAATTGTGCTGATGCGAGGCTGTCCTTGATCGCCTTTGTCCTTTCACGGATTTCCGGCAGCGCAAGCGCGGCGCGATGCAGCTGTGTCTTGATGCCCAACCCCTGACGCATATGCCATTCGACATTGGCCGGTTGCGACGAGTAGCCTTGCCCCGCGCAGCGCTGCAGATACAGCGGACGTCCGACAAGGGCAGTCTTCGTGCAGATCATGCCTGCATAAAGCGCCCATTCCGAGTCACGCAGCGGGCCAGTCAGCGATAGCTTGGCCGTCTCGTCGTCGGGGACGGTTGGGTCCAGCCGATAGGCGCGCCAGCGCAGTGCGCTGACCACATGCCACTTTTCTCTAGTCAGCATCACACGCTGAAATGCGATGGGTACCGTGTGGAGCAGGGCCTTAATGAGATCACGGCCAAAATACACGACGCCAGGCCTTTGTTCGACCCCCCCAGCGAGCGTGACTACACGCGCCACCGCCTCAGACTGTGCGCAGTTGAAATGTTCAGCGCGGGGGCCGAAGCCTTCCACATCGAGAAACACCAGATCGAGCCCGGGATCGCTGGACAGAACCGCGTGGGCCTCCGCTAGCGCCTCTGGCGCGAGCAAATCGTCATCGTCCAGATGCGTCACATAGTCACTGGTCGACGCTTCCACCCCGAGGTTTCGCGAGTAGGCCAGGCCGCGAGCCACTTCATTGCGCAAGACACGAACCGTGGGGCCAAACTTGGCCTCCAGGGCGTTACGATCCACGGCAGCCGTCGAGCCGTCATCCACCACGATGATTTCTGCTGGCGGCAAGGTCTGCTTGATGAGGCTCTGTATGGCCTCATCCAGAAGAGCTGGCCTGTTCTGGGTGGGAATGACGACCGCGACCGTACTCACCTGCACATTCTCCGAACTGGATCAAATGAGGTCAGTGGAATGCCGGGCCGTGAGGGCAGTTCACCAGACATAGCCGATTTCTTTGGCGACAGGTCCGACAGCCCGCCGGAGCAGCCAGCTTTCCAACGCGTTGACCTGAACTTTTTCGCCACCACGCTCTGAACTCCCGACTTTCTTGGACAGGACCGCATGATCGGTCTGGATGCCCAGGTAAGAATCCAGTTCGGCGAGTGGCGGGGTAGGACCGATCAGATCCTCGTAGCGCAGCAGCATTGCTCCGATCGCGTCGGCGCCTTCGAGATACCCTTCCATCAGCCGCCTCCAGTGCGTGCCGAAAGCCGTCGGTGTGAACACCGGGCGATCGGGAAAAACGTCATACCAGCTACGGCCATATCTGCAATAGGAGCGGTAGGCCTCGAGCGGGTGACGGTACAGCAGCACGAAGCGCGCCCCGGGATAAAGCCATCGCAGGTAGCGCGCATGCTCGATACCCAGGCGCACTTCCTTTATGCCCCAGCGGTCAGCGCCAGCCCCGGTTGCAGGAGCGTCGAAAAGGGTGTCGTGGAAGTCGCGATGTGCGCGCCAGAGCGCGTCCGGCGCGGGGAAAAGGTTGGCCACCCAGTTCCCGGTGAGCTGCCCCGGAGGCGTGCCGTCATAGTAGTACTCGGTGGGCGGCCAACCGGGACGGAAGGCCTTCATGGTGCCAGCCATCGCCTGGATCGGGCCACATTCGTCGTAGGGCTCGCCCCAGATCAGCACCCGCTTGTCCGACATCACCAGACGTTGCAGGAGTGTGGAGCCCGAGCGCCATCCCGCCGACAGGAGGAAGATCGGCGCGACCGTATCGTCTGCCGGTGCCGGGCAGCTCGCTTGCAGTGCTGCAAGCCCGCTGGAAATACCGGTGTGGCCCTTGATGAGCTGGCGGTGCTGAGCACGCGCTTGAGCCGGTCCTTTCAGTGCAGTCTGGAGGGTACGGATCATGGGTTCAATTTTCCTGGAGGAACATAGGCGAGCATGCCGTGCCGCTTGATAAGATCGAGCAAGGCAGCACGGGTGTCGCCAAAACTTGCCCCACCGGTGCGTAGCCGGTCGAACAAAGGCCGAATCTCGTCGGACAGCTTGCGAGTCAGGCGCACAGTGCCGCGCTGTGTGAGCCATGTGCCGAGCCGGTACGACAGGTGTTCGCGAATCGTGTACGCGCGGCGCAAACCAGTGTCCTTGAGCTCGGCGGGGTGCTGCAACAGCAGACCCGCGAGGATGCCGGCGGCGCCGCTGACATCGACGGCATCGTTCTTGTAGCGCGCCAGCACGTCGGATGCCTTCACCTCGGCAAAGCGCGACAGGTAAAGCGTGTCGTCGTCGCGGCGGAAGTAATAGAGCGGCTCGGCGATGTGGCAGAAACTGAAGCGCTGCGCCGCGCGCAGGAAGTAGTCGTAGTCCTCGACGAGGAACAGCTCTGGATCGTAGTCGCCGACCTCCTCGTACAGCCTGCGGGTATACAAAAAGCAGGCACCGATATGGTTGCCCTTTTCGAGCTGCAGCGTGCCGGGAAGTCTGTCATGGTGAATGTCGAGAGGGTGGCCCTCTGCGTCCTCTTCCGAGAAGAGCCAGTAATCGGCATAGACGAAGTCGCAGTCACCTGCCTGCAGGCGAGCGACCATCTTTTCGATGGCATTTTCGGCTAACAGGTTGTCATCCGACGTCCAGGTGAGGTAGTCGCCACGCGCCAGCGCAAATCCCCGGTTGAGTGCACGCGGCAATTTCAGGTTGGGTTCGTTCTTCACGTAACGGATGCGCGGGTCGTCGAAGGACTGCACCACGGCGGCGGTGTCGTCGGGCGAGTTGTCGTCAACGACGATCAGTTCCAGGTTCCGATAAGTCTGGTTCAGCACGCTGCGCATGGCGTACGCCAGAACATGTGCCCGCTTGTAGGTTGGGAGCACGATGCTGACCAGAGGATTGTCGAGATGGTTTTGGGCCACGAAATCTAGATGACTCAGGTCACGAGACGGGACGACGGCTAATGAAGGGACGTTCAAAATAGATATAGAACAGCCACGACAAAATTATGGTTCCGCCTAGGAGAGTGAGCGTGTAGACGGGATTGTCCGGAGTGGTCAGTTGCCGGATCACCATGTCCGGGAACTGGTAAATCTTGGAGTGCAGGAGATATAACGAATACGAAATGCTGCCGAGGAATACGCCTGCCTGCAGGGGGAGACGCACAAGCGCGTGGCCATGCTTTGCATGTCTGGATATTTGCTGCTCCAATGTGGCCAGAAGCCAAAACGCAATTGCTGTGCAGACTGCGAAGCCAAGGGCTCCATCGCTGAACAACTCTTCCAGAAGCGGCACCAGCCGGCCGGTATATGCAAGCACCGCAAATACCAGCAACGATGCAACCAGCAATGGAACGGCAAATCGACGACCCATTCCGCCGCTCAGTCGATCCAGAGTGTAGTTCTTGTCCAGCAGCCAATAGAGGCCAAGGCCCAGGGCAAACATGGGCCAATAGCCCAGGAACAGGCCCGAATTCTTGAGATTCGGAAAAACGAACACGGCCAGACTGGCAAGCGTCACACAGACCAGCAGAGGCACGAACCACCTGCGCCAGAGCAAAGCGAGATAAATGACCAGATAAAACTGGAACTCGATGGCCAACGTCCAGTAGACGATGTTCAAGGGGCTGAACGCATTGTCCAGTCCGAGCCCATTGCTGAAAAAGACTCGCGTCAAGGTGATGAACTGCAGCCAGTCAGTAGCCCCCAAAGCCAGCCAGCGCGGTTCCGGCGCGATGAAGCTGCCGGTTTTCAGCGCGCTCAGTCCGGCCAGGAGATAGGGCGTCGCCATGATGACCAGGATGGATGCCCAGAACGCGGGATAGATACGAAGGAAACGCTTGCGCAGAAAGCCCCCGGCTGGCTTGTCGCGTCGCAATATCTGATGAGCCGAAGCTGCCATGCAGTATCCCGAGATGACGAAAAATATCGGGACACCCATGTAGCCATAGCGCGCGAGTGCCCCCAGTGTTGGCGACGTTTCGGCGATGAAACCACTTATGTGGAAACAGAACACAAACAGGGCCGCAAGCCCGCGGGCAATATCCAGGCTGACGCCGAGCGAGAGCGTCTCCCTCGGCAATGCCAAGTGAAGACCACTCACAGCGGGCGCCGCGGAATCAGTGATGCTCATGTTTTCCTGCCTGATCCATCGATGCCTTGATTCTTGCTACATCATCGGGGTGGCTTGCCGCATAGGTTCGCTGCATTGCACGAAGTCGCCCAAGGTGGCTTTCGAGTTCCTGGCCTTTCAGCAAAACCCCGAATCCAGCCATATCAGGCGCATCGTGCTCAGTGGCGGCATGCATCATCTTGTCCAAGAGCTTGTCCCCCAGGGCGCGCTTGTAATGTACCGGCTCCCAGAACCAGTGCATGGTCCCGGTTTGCGTGGTTGGCAGTTGTTCCAGGGCGGGCCCGTACGCTCCACTGAAATCCCACAGCGGAAACGCTTTGCGTCCTGCCCGCCTCGCTTCCGCTTCATTGATGCTCAGCAGTTGACGCTTCATCTCCTCGAAGCCAGGCCATAGACCCGAGAGCCATAAGGTTTGCCAATGCCACGCATGGGACGGCGGAATTAGCAGCCTGACATCGGCGCCGTTGCCATAGGCGTCCCTCAACAATTGCCGCAGCTCGTCAGTATTACTGTGGAAGACTTCGTCATTATTACGCATCTCGGCGAATCGCCGAGTGCTGTTCAGCGTATAGGCACCGAAGGCCGCGAGATGGTCGTATCGGTCAGTGAGAGGCGCCCAGTATCCGTCGGCGGCGAGCGTGTCCTTGACCCATGCCTGTTTGCGGATCGTCGTCAGGCTTGCCAGCAGGGCCGATGTGGAAACAAGGGAAGAAGCCATATCCGGAAGCCGGGAGGAGAAGACATTGAATTGACGTTCTCCCTCAGAGTTGACCCTAAGCCGGGTCTCCGAAAACGCCCCGCTCGTATCGGGCCCGGTATTGAAAGTGCGGAAATCGACGGACAGGATCACCAGCTTCTGGGGCCGAACCGCCTGGGCATGCTGAAGGTAGCGTCGCATTTCGTACAGGCTGATCGCCGGCAACGCCAGGTTGTAGCAATTCAGGTCCGCAAGCGAAGGGTGATTCGGGCTCAATCCCCGGCCGGTACGCGAGGTACCGAGCAGGATGCACTCGGGCTGGAGCCGGTTCACCCGGTAGACATGTGTCAGCCGCAGGTGATCGACATACCCGGGTTTGTTGGCATTGAAGCCATGAATGGCCGGGGAATCGAAAATGCTGAACGGATTCACCAGCCAGTTCGATGCCGCGGTCAGTGCCATCAGGCCTGCGATCCCGCCCGTGAGCCATTTGAGATATCCGAACTCCAGCTTCATGGTCGCGATACCGGGTCAGAACTGGAAGTAGAGAAATTCGCTCACCTGGGTCAGCCCGAGCAGCGACCAGGTTGCGGCGATGCTGACGACGCCAGCCCAAAGCAGACGCGGAGACCAAAGTCCGTCGACACCTGCCGGGACAGACTCCATCGAGCCGCGGGGCTGCCAGTAGTAGCGTCCCATGATTTCCTGCGTGTTGGGCGCAAAAAAGGCGATCCAGCCGACCGTCGCCAGCGCCGCTGCCAACAAGAACTCGGCAGTGATTTGCAGCCCGGCGAGTTCCGTAAGTCGCCCGAGGGACGAATTCAGGATCAGGCCTGAATAGAAGGGGGAGAGCCGGAGGTCAGACATCGAAGCCATGCTTGCCAACAGGTGATTGGCGGTTTCCAGGTTGTCTGAACGGAAATAGACCCAGCCGATGACGACCGCGATAAAAGTCAGCAAGGTGGCAAGGCCGCGGCTCCACCAGGTGGATACATTCAGATCGTGGCCCAGACGACGGCGCAAAACATGCCAGGCATGATTGACCATCAGGTACAAGCCATGCAGTCCACCCCAAATGACGAAGGTCCATCCAGCGCCATGCCACAGCCCACCGAGCAGCATGGTGATCATCAGATTAAGATAGCGGCGCGTTTCCCCCTTCTTGTTTCCCCCCAGGGATATGTACAAATAATCTCTAAGAAAACGGGAAAGGGTCATGTGCCAGCGGCGCCAGAATTCAATGATGTTCACGGCCTTGTAAGGGGAATTGAAGTTCAGCGGCAGGCGAACCCCCATCATCAGCGCAAGGCCAATTGCCATGTCGGAATAGCCCGAAAAATCGAAATACAGCTGGAAGGTATAGGACAGGGCACCACCCCAGGCATCGAGCGATGATAAAGGCTGGCCCGCCGCTGCAGCTGCAAATACCGGTGAGCCATAGCTGGCAATGCCATCGGCCAGGATCACTTTCTTGAACAGACCGAGGATGAAATAGGTCAGGCCAGCAGAAAAATTGAGCGAGTCGAAGCGAAAAATATTCGCATTTCCGAACTGCGGCATCATTTCCTTGTGATGCAGCACGGGCCCGGCAATGAGGTGCGGGAAATAGGTGACGAACAGAGAGTAATGCAGGAAGTTGTACTCGCGCGCCTCGCCCCGGTAGGCATCGACCAGAAATGCGATCTGGGTGAAGGTAAAAAAGGAAATGCCCAGCGGGAGAACGATCTCACTGAGGCCATATCCCGTTCCGAAGGCGGTATTCAGGCTATCGAGAAAGAAGTTGGCGTACTTGTAGTAGGCCAATACCGCCAGGTTGGTCGCAATGCCAACAAACAATGCAAGCGTGCGGATTGCGATCCGGTGCTGTTGATTGCTGAGGACGGTACCGACAGAATAGTTGAACAAAATGGAGGCAACGATTAGCCCCAGGTAGGCTGGGTTCCACCAGCCATAGAAAAACAGGGAGACGGCAACCAGCCAGCCGATCGCCGCTCGTTTTTCACCCCGCTTGCCAAGGGCGAAAAACACCAGCAGCGTAACTGGCAAGAAAACCAGAATGAAGAAGTAGGAATTAAAAAGCATTCGGGCTGCGCCAGTGGCTTAGCTGCTCGCCGGTCAGGGTTCACCAGCCATGTTCATGCCAGCTTCGCATCCTGAAGGATCTTCTGCACGATCTTGACGCTGGCGGTGCCGTCGCCGTAAGGGTTGGCACGGGTCGCCATCGCCTGGTAGGCGGCTGGGTCGTCAAGCAGGCGACTTGCCTCGCGCACGATGTCGTCGGTGTCCATTCCCACCAGTTTCAGGGTGCCTGCCTCGACGCCTTCCTGACGTTCGGTGACCTTGCGCAGCACCAGCACTGGCTTGCCCAGGCTGGGCGCCTCTTCCTGCAGGCCGCCGGAATCGGTCAGCACCAGGTGTGAGCGCTTCATCAGTTGCACCAGCGGCAGGTAGTCGAGCGGGTCGAGCAGGCGCACGTTGGGAATGTCGGCGAGGTACTGGCCGACAACGGCACGCACGTTGGGATTGCGGTGCACCGGGTAGACGAGTTCGATGTCGTCGGCATATTTGCGGGCGAGTTCGGCCAGCCCCTTGCAGATCGATTCGAACGGTCCGCCGAAGCTTTCGCGGCGGTGTGCAGTCACCAGCACGATGCGCCGGGTGTCGAACGGAATCGCCTCCAGCGGCGAGCCAGACATGTCGAAGGGACGGGTGGACACATCGAGCAGCGCGTCAATCACGGTATTGCCTGTGACCGCGATCGCCGAGTCGGCGATGCCCTCGTTGAGCAGATGCTGCCGGGCTTTGCCGCTGTGGGCGAAGAAGATATCGGCGACCGCGTCGATCATCTTGCGGTTGGCTTCCTCAGGGTAGGGGTGGTTCTTGTCGAAAGTACGCAGGCCGGCCTCGACGTGACCGATTTTCACCCCGGCGTAGAAGGCTGCCAACGCTGCCGCCATCGAGGTGGTGGTGTCGCCCTGCACCAGCAGCAGGTCGAACTTGTCCTCGCGCAGGATGCGGCCGACCTCGGCAAGTACTGACGTCGTGATGTGCTCCAGCGTCTGGTTCTCGCGCATCAGGTTGAGTTCGTAATCGGCGCGGATGCCGAACAGCTCGATCAGTGGCGCCACCATGTCCTTGTGCTGCCCGGTCAGGCAGTTGCGGTTGTCGATCACGCCGGGATGGCGCTCCAGTTCGGCGATCAGCGGCGCCATCTTGATGGCTTCCGGCCGGGTGCCGAAGACGGTCAGCACCTTAAGCATGCTTGCCCTCCAGGCGTATCTTGAGTTGCCAGGCGTCGAGGAAGTACTTCACCCCCCAACTGATTTCCGCACCTGCGATGTATTTGGCGCCCTTGCCATAGCTGCCGTTGAATCCTCCGGACTTGTTCTGGATCGTCTCCAGGTAGCGCATCGCCTTGTCCGCCAGGTCCTTCTTGCCCAGCGTGTACCAGACGATGGCGTACTGGGCCATGCCGGTCGAGCACACCCATTCCACGTCGGGGTAGGCCGGAATGCTGCCGTCGCGCCGCTGGCACTTCTCCACGTCAGCCATGCCCTGGCGTGCCAGTTCCAGTTCGCCCATTTCACACAGGGCCTCCATGGCATAGGCGTGGAAATGCGACAGGCGGTTGAACGGCACCAGGTCCTCGCGCTGCTTGTAATGATCGAGCACGAACTTCGCCGCGTCCTCGTATTCCTTCACCCCCAGCAGCCTGCCAGCCTCGGCCAGCGGCGGCAGGGCGTAGGTATGGATCAGGTCGCTGGCGATGCCGGTCCACAGTTCGGTCGACGGCGTCATCAATCGGCCGCTGGGATCCACCTGCGTCAGCATCCAGTCGCTGGCACGCCGCAACGAATCCTCGGCACCATCGACATCGCCCAGCGCAGCGCATAGCCCGCGCATGATCTGCGCGGTATCGAACGTGTAGGGCACGCCATCGGGCGCGGGGAAGGCGCCATCCTTCAACTGGATCGACATCAGCCAGCGAGTGCAGGTGCGCGCCAGTTCCTTCTCTCCCCAGTTGTAGAGCGTGGGGATGAAGTAGCCGGTGACCTCGGGATAGGGCACCGGCTGTTTGGTGTGAACGATGATGCCCTGGCCGGGCACCATGTTGGCCTTGAACCAGTCCATCGCCCGTTCGTAGCTTGGCTTCTGCTTGCGCCAGAAAAACATGTCGAAATCCCCTGATTTTCGTTATTGATTCGTCACAAAACATCCCGGGATAGGCTACCTGAGGATCGATTCAGTCAATGCCTATGACCCGTTCGGGTTTATAAGCTATATCCATGCCATTCGGCTACAGTCCGGATAACTTGGAAATTCATTATTCATGTCAACTACTACGTGGGGTGTTGAATCCCGTTTGGATCTGCTGAGCCTTCTGCTGCTGTTAGACCTTCAATTTATTCATCGGGCTAGTTTTGGCCGTGCGTGCATTGCCAGAAATGTCGTGAATCGGCTGAGATGGCTCGCCGGCTATCGCTCGGCGCGGCGCGAGTGAGAATGGCCGTTCGACTATCAGAAACAGAATGCTTGTCGGGATAACTGTAAGCGCGAACATTACGGGCAGCATCACCCAGAAAAACCAGGGGCCGGAGAAATTGGCGATGGGCAGTATCAGAGCGACGGCAAGGAACCCGGCCTTGAGCGCAAGACCATGCAGCAGGTAATAGGAGTAGCTCATGTTCCCAAGCCAGCGCAAGGGTGTCCAGGAAAAGGTATGTGGCAACCACGCCAAGGGATCGCGAAAGCAGGCCAGACACAACACGAAGAATGAAAGAAACAGAATGCTGATTTTCAATGCGGATCCACTGGATCCCGTGACTGGCAATAGAGTGGCCAGCAGCCCGAGGACAAGTGCCAATAGACCCAATATGCCGGGTGGTGTTGGAACCCGGCGGCTGTTGATCGCCTCGTAGAGCAATATGCCTGAAACGAACATGACGAGTCGGACATGCCCCCCATAGACAGCAGAGTAGATTGCGGTCGCTGCCGCCGCGGTTGAAAAAAAGCAAACGCGCCATAACGCGCTGCGGTTGCGCAATCCGACCAAGGTAATGACAAGCGGTATGGCGAGGTAGTAGAACATTTCATAGCTCAACGACCACGCCACGGTAATCATCGGCTCAATAGGGAAAAGCCCGGGAAGAAGGAGAAAGTTCTGCAGGAGATAGATCATTCCTTCAGCAAAGGCTTCCGGGATCTTGTTCTCTGCAGGAAAGGCAAACGATAGGGCGACATAAACCAGGAACACAGCAACAAAAGCCGGGTAAATCCGTTGGATACGCCGCGCCATGTAGCGTAGGAAATTTTGCTTGCGCGAGATCAGTGAACCGTAGATCAGTTAGCCACTGAGCACGAAGAACAGGTCGACCCCAGTATTCCCAATGGTATGCAATCCACTGGAAAAGGCGATGAGTGCCAGTTCGTTGGCAATCCACGGTTTGACCAGTGTGACGTAATGCACCAGGAACACGAGGAAAACCGCAAAGCCGCGCATACCTTCCATCGGACGGACATTATGCCCACTGCCCCCACGCGACAACTCAAACCTGAGCCTCAGCCATTCCACGGGAATCCCCTTATCGATTCACTTAGACCCATGGCTTAAATGAATCCACCTCATCGCTGCTCGAGGAGCGGGTTCAATATCGCGCAGGCCCGCGTTGAAACTCATATTTCTGCACCGAGACAGTCGTCACCGGGCGGACTCTTGGACCCGCAGGACCTGGTCAGACTTTTCGCCGCTCAATTCCTGAATTCGCCCGCTGGGCCACTGCACGGTGATCTTCTCGATCAGCGCGTTCTTCGCCAGCCCGAAATGCAAACGCGAATGGTTCTGACCCCGTTCGTGCACCCCGCCGTCCTGCATCCGCATCTGCGTCACCCCCCCCGCTGTCACGCGCACGATCGCGCCGATGCCGTCGCGGTTGGAGGCGATGCCTTCGAGATCAATCTTGATCCAATGGTTGTCATTGCCTACGTTGCGGAAGAGCTGGTAGCGGCCATTGTCAGACGGCAGGCCGAGGCTGCGCCCCATGCTGCCGCCGCTGGCTGTCAGGATGTCGAGGGATCCATCACCGTCGATGTCCGCCGTGGTGATCGAGTCGCCTACGCCGACCAGCATTCCTGACGCACCGCCGGCATTGCGCACCACCTCGAACTTGCCCTTGCCGTTGTTCAGCAGCAGCAGGTTGGGAGTCTTGCCCGCGTCGCCCGAGCCGAGTACGAAAATATCTAGATCCATGTCGTTGTCGAAGTCTCCCGCAACCGCGTTCACTGCCGAGATGGAGATCTCATTCACCCCACGCTTGTCAGATTCCTCGACCAACTTGCCGTCGCGGTTCATGAACAGGCGCGCCGGTGCGGTTTCATCCTTGGCGCCGTCCCCGAGCGCCTCGACATCCTCGATCGGCTCGGTGGAATGAATGCGCACGTTGATGTATCGCGGCTTGGCCTTTCCACCGAACACTTCGGGCTTGGCATGGAATTCGATCTGCCACTGCCCCGGCCTGGAGCTGCCGACCAGCACGCCGGGGCGTGCACCACCCGGGGGCGGGGGCAGGCCAC
>JBGSTQ010000133.1:0-1598 GCA_041736375.1 Thiobacillaceae bacterium | reverse complement strand
CTTCCGGTGTTGAGAGACAGAGTTGCGGCCCTGCCGGCCAAGCCCAAAGCGGCCCCGGCTCCAGCCGCACGAACCAAGAAACTGGCTGCCGCAGGCGGCAGCCACAGCGATGAGTGGGAAGAGTTCTGAGGCTAGCGTTTGAATCCAGCCTGGTCTGAGTTGTTTCAGACAGTGCAGCGGAATGAAGCAGCCAAGTCTTCAGCCGATAACAGTAGTAGAAACGTACATTAAGAAGGTTTTGCAAACATGAAGCTAAAGTCAAAAATCATTTTGAGCATGGGGATGGTGTTCCTGCTTTTCAGCGTGGCGATCGGCGTGGCGCTGACCGGCATGCAGAGCAACAAGAACCGGTTCGAACATTTCCTCGAGCAGGATCTGGCGCTCGCCCAGGCGGCAACCAACCTGTATGCCCACGGACTGCAAATGGGCCAGGCCTTGCGCAACATCGTCATGGATTCGTCCAATCAGGCGGCTTACAAGAATCTGGAGGCCTCGGCCGCCGAGTTCCAGAAGAACAGTGAAGCGGCCTTGGCCCTGGCTGCAACGGCCCCCGCCGACCTGAAGATTCTGCAAGAAGTGGCGGCCCTCCGCGAGCAGCAAGCACCCATTCAGGCGAAAATCGTTTCGCTGGCGAGCGCCGATCAGGCGGCTGCCATCGCGGCGATCAGCCAGGAAGAGACGCCGGTGTGGCGCAACATCCGGACCCGCCTGATGGACTTCACCGCAGCCAAGCACGCCGCGGTTGAGCAAACCAAGGCCGACATGGCCGCGTTCAGCCAGCGCATGCTGATGCTGGCGCTGGTACTGGTGGTGGTGGCGTTGGTGGCGGCAAGCGCCATCGTTTTCTGGCTGGTTCGCCACATCATGAAACAGCTGGGCGGCGAGCCCGCCTATGCGGTGGACGTCGCCCGCGCGATTTCCGAGGGGGATTTTTCCCGGTCGGTTGCGCTTGAAAAAGGCGATACGTCGAGCCTGCTGTATGCCATCAACGCAATGCGTCAAAACCTGACCACGACGGTAGGCGATATCCGGCATTCGACCGAGACCATCGCGGTCGCCACGCGCGAGATCGCCACCGGCAACGCCGACCTGTCGAGCCGCACCGAATCGCAGGCGTCGAGTCTTGAGGAGACCGCCAGCTCGATGGAAGAGCTGACCAGCACCGTCAAGCAGAACGCCGAGAACGCGCGCCAGGCCAACCAGCTCGTCGTCTCCACCGCCGACGTTGCCGTCAAGGGCGGCCAGGTCGTCGGCCAGGTCGTCGACACCATGGCCTCCATCAAGGACAGCTCGCGGAAGATTGCCGACATCATCGGCGTCATCGACGGCATCGCCTTCCAGACCAACATCCTCGCACTCAACGCCGCGGTCGAAGCCGCGCGTGCCGGCGAGCAGGGCCGCGGATTCGCCGTGGTCGCCTCCGAAGTCAGGAACCTCGCCCAGCGCTCCGCCGGTGCCGCCAAGGAGATCAAGGCCCTGATCGAAGACTCCGTCGGCAAGGTCGACGCCGGCGGCAAGCTGGTCGACGAAGCCGGCAAGACCATGGACGAGATCGTCACCTCGGTCAAACGCGTCACCGACATCATGAGCGAGATTGC
>JBGSTQ010000083.1:0-1953 GCA_041736375.1 Thiobacillaceae bacterium | reverse complement strand
GCTGGGAAGTCGGCCTGCTGCGGCTGGCGAGCCGCCTCGGCGACGGCGTGTTCTGGTATGTCCTGATGGCTGCGCTGATCGCCTGGCATGGCCTCAGCGCCGTGCCCGCGGTGCTGCACATGATCGTCGCCGGGCTCGCCGGCACCCTGCTCTACAAGTGGCTCAAGGGCGCGACCGAACGCCCGCGCCCCTATCAGGCCTGCCCCTCGATCCTGTGCCTGACCGCGCCGCTCGACCGTTTCAGCTTTCCCTCCGGCCACACGCTGCACGCCGTGGTCTTCAGCGTGGTCGCCACCGCCCACTACCCGGCGCTGGGCTGGCTGGTATGGCCGTTCACCGCGCTGGTGGCGGCTTCGCGGCTGGTGCTAGGACTGCACTACGTCAGCGACGTGGTGGCGGGCGCGCTGATCGGTGCGACGATCGCCGCGATGACGCTGGCGTTGTGAATTCCCGCACATCGGAAACCATTGACCGCGAAGGACGCGAACGCGCGCGAAGGAAAGGCGAGACAGGGGTATCCCTTCGCGTCCTTGGCGGTAAACCATTCAGGCCACGCTGCGCAGTACCGGCTGCCCGGCTCCAACAGATCCCCCGGCAGCGGCATGCGGCACGCCACCCGTTGACGTCGGTCTGCAAGTGGGTGGCGGGCGGAATAGAAGCAGGGCAGCGAGCTTTGCACGCGTGCACGAAGCCTGGCAAGACGGCATGACCGCGCAGTCAGGCCGTTGATTCCGTGAAAGCGCGCAAACACGCCTGCGTATAATGCGGTTCCGTCGTTTTCATCCCACATCGCCATGCGCACCCTCATCTGCGGCTCGCTCGCCTTCGATTCCATCATGGTCTTCCAGGATCGCTTCAAGCATCACATCCTGCCCGACAAGATCCACATGCTGAACGTGTCCTTCCTGGTGCCGGAGATGCGCCGCGAGTACGGCGGCTGCGCCGGCAACATCGCCTACAACCTGAAATTGCTGGGCGGCGAACCGCTGATCATGGCGACCGTCGGCGACGACTTCGGCGCCTACGCCGAACGCCTCGACGCCCACACCATCACGCGCGACTACATCCGCCACATCGCCGGCACCTACACCGCCCAGGCCTTCATCACCACCGACCTCGACGACAACCAGATCACCGCCTTCCACCCCGGCGCGATGAACTACTCGCACGAGAACGACGTGCGTCAGGTGCCGGACGTCAGGCTCGGCATCGTCTCGCCGGACGGCCGCGACGGCATGCTGCGCCACGTCCGCGGCTTTCACGAGGCCGGGGTGCCGTGCGTCTTCGATCCCGGCCAGGGCATGCCGCTGTTCACCGGCGCGGAACTGCTGGAGTGCGTGCACAAGTCCAGCTACGTCATCCTCAACGACTACGAAGCCGAGCTGCTGCAGAGCCGTACCGGCGAAACGCTCGATACCCTGGCACGCCACGTCCAGGCGCTGATCGTCACGCGCGGTGCCGAGGGATCGGTCATCCACACCGCCGGCGGACAGATCGGCATACCCGCGGCACGCCCCGCCGGCATCGTCGACCCCACCGGTTGCGGCGACGCCTACCGCAGCGGCATCCTCTACGGCGTCACCCGCGGACTCGACTGGGAAACCTCCGGGCGCCTCGGCAGTCTCATGGGAGCGATCAAGGTCGCCCAGCGGGGCGGTCAGAACCATCGCCCTGACCGCGATGAAATCGCTCACGAGTTTCATGCGCAGTTCGGCTATCGTTACGAGTAAACACCGGAGCCCATCATGAACAGAACATTTGCCGTTGCCGTCCTCGCCGCTTCCACCCTGCTGCTGGCCGGGTGCCCGGCCGGACTCGGCGGCAAGGATTACAGCCGCGACCAGGCGCGCACTGTCCAGGAAGTGCAGATGGGCGTGGTCGAGAGCGTGCGCGAGGTCAACATCGAAGGCACCAAGAGTTTGGTCGGCGCCGGCGCCGGCGCCGTGGTCGGCG
>JBGSTQ010000073.1:0-1678 GCA_041736375.1 Thiobacillaceae bacterium | reverse complement strand
GCTGGCGCGTGCCCTGCAACACGCCGACACATTCGGCCTGGCCGTGCCGACGCTGCGTTCACTGGGGGCCCGATGATGCGCTGGATCCTGATGTTCGTGTTTCTGGCGGCTGGCCCGGCCTCGCTGTCTGCGGCACCGGTGACCTTCGGCGACCGCCTGCAGGCCAAGTTTCACCATGAGCGCTGCCTGTCGTGCCACCAGTTCAACTCGCGTGCGATCAATGGCCGCGCATTCACTTCGCACCGCAGCCGCTATCTGTGCCTGCAGTGTCACCGCCCCGACCTCATAGGCTTGCCGCCGGGCACCGACTGGATGGCGCCCAACAAGATGGATTACACGGGGTTTTCCGCCGTGGCCACCTGCCACCTGATCAAGCAGCGCATCGGCAGCGATGCCGGCGGGCAGAGGCTCATCAACCATTTGATCAACGATGGCCGCATCCGCTGGGCGCTTGATTCCGGCATGACTCCGGCGGGAAAGACACCGACCGTGCCGGGTGGCTACGACGAATGGAAGCGCGATGTCGAGGCCTGGGTGAGGGACGGCATGCGTTGCGAATAAGCTGTCAGATGGCGATGCCCTTCGGCTTTTTCTCTTCGCCGCCGACCACGCCCTGGTATTCGAACGGCATCCAGCCGAATATTTTGTCGATCTTGACGCGGCCCTTGATGCGGTAGGGCAGGCCCTGCTTCAGCGCTTCCGGCGACAGCGTCAGGAACTGCTCGAGCAGATTTTTCGACTGCGTGATCGCAGCCACCTGCACCTCCGCGCTGGAACCGGCAGGAATCAGCATGCCGGCGTGCGACATGCCCTTGGCAAACTCCCGACCGTTCACCTCCAGATCGAATTCGAGCGCCTCGACCCTGAGGTCGAATTCGTTGGTGTTGGTCAGGCGCAATCCCACATCGAACTGCTGCTCGAGCAGACCCAGACCGGTGATTTCGATGCCGGTCACGCTGAACTTGGGCAACACCGCCTTGGGCGGCAGCCCGGAGCACCCCACCAGCACCAGCAGCACAGAGACGACAAACAGGCGAAACGACATGGCAGGCCCTATCCGAGTTCGGCCAGCAGCTGCGCCATCATGCGTTGCGCCTGCGCCGCGTAGCCGCCGCCAAACAGGTTGGCGTGGTTGAGGATGTGATACAGATTGTAGAGCGTTCTGCGTACCTCGTATCCGGAGTCGAGCGGCCAGGCCTCGCGGTAGGCGTCACGAAAACGGCCCGAAAAACCGCCGAACAACTCGCTCATGGCGAGATCGCATTCGCGGTCGCCGAAGTAAACCGCCGGGTCGAAAATCACCGGCGAACCATCGGCGAGATAAGCGCGATTGCCGCCCCATAGATCGCCGTGCAGGAGCGAAGGCTGCGGGCGGCAACCGACAAAAAAATGTGCCAGCTGTGCCATCAGGACTTCGCCGTCACGCTGCAGGGCGCCGCCGTAGCCCTTCCCGGCCGCCAGCCGCAGCTGGAAACCGAGCCTGTGTTCGCGCCAGAAACCGATCCAGTCCTCGCGCCAGGCATTCGGCTGCGGCGTGGCGCCGATCCAGTTGTCGCGCAACCAACCGAATTGCGCGGCGCTGACGCGATGCTGCTGCGCCAGCAGTTGCCCGAGCTGCGCGGCGTCGCCGTTCGCCTGCAGGGGCAGGAATTCGAGCACCAGATAAGCCTGGTCGGCG
>JBGSTQ010000050.1:0-2792 GCA_041736375.1 Thiobacillaceae bacterium | reverse complement strand
GCAGCCGCCTCACCCCCTTCCTGCGCGGCCGCGACGGCCGCGGCGCGCGCCGCAAGCTGTGGCTGGGAATTGGGCTGGCCATCGTGGTCTCGGTCGCGCTGCCGGTAGTCAAGCTGGTGATCCTGAAAATGCTGCCTTTCGACAACAAATCGGAATTCCAGATCATCGTCGACATGCCGGTCGGCACCCCGCTGGAAAAAACTGCCCAGGTGCTGGGCGAGATGGGTGCGGCGGTGGCCGCCGTCCCTGAAATCACCGATTACCAGGCCTATGCCGGCACCGCGGCGCCGATCAATTTCAACGGCCTGGTGCGGCAGTACTACCTGCGCTCCGGGCCCGAGGTCGGCGACGTGCAGGTCAACCTGGTCGACAAGCACGACCGCGACCGCAAGAGCCACGATATCGCGCAGGCGATCCGCCCGATCGTCGAGGGCATTGCCAGGCGACATGGCGCCGACGTCAAGGTGGTCGAGGTGCCCCCCGGGCCGCCGGTGATGTCGCCGATCGTCGCCGAAATCTACGGCCCCGATTACGACGCCCAGAGCCGGGTCGCCAAGCAGGTGCGCAAGGTGTTCGAGCAGTCCGAGGGCATCGTGGCGATCGACGACACGGTGGAAGACGACGCCCAGCGCTTCGTTGTGCGCGTGCTGCAAAACAAGGCGGCAATGGCGGGCGTGGCGCAGAAGGACATCGTCGCGACGATGAAGATGGGCCTGTCGGGCGAGAACGTCACGCCGATCCACGGCAGCGGCGCGAAATACGAAATCCCGGTACGCATCACCCTGCCGCCGGAACGCCAGAGCCATATCGACGAGTTGCTCAAGCTCAGCGTGCGCGGGACGGACGGCAATCTGGTGCCGCTGTCCGAACTGGTCGAGGTGGTGCCGAGCGAACGCGAAAAAACCATCTACCACAAGGACCTGCTGCCGGTGGTGTTCGTCGTCGGCGATACCGGCGGCAAGCTGGATTCGCCGCTATACGGCCTGTTCGGCATGCGCGGCGAACTCAGGGACAAGCCGCTGGAACAGGGCGGCACCCTGTCCGAGTACTTCATCCGCCAGCCGAGCGATCCCTATTCCGGATTCAGCCTGAAATGGGATGGCGAATGGCAGGTGACCTACGAAACCTTCCGCGACATGGGCATCGCCTATGCGGTCGGCCTGATGCTGATCTACATCCTGGTGGTGGCGCAGTTCAAGAGCTATGTCACGCCGCTCGTCATCATGGCGCCGATCCCGCTCACCATCATCGGCGTGATGCCGGGCCACGCCCTGCTCGGAGCGCAGTTCACCGCCACCTCGATGATCGGGATGATCGCGCTGGCTGGCATCATCGTGCGCAACTCGATCCTGCTGGTGGATTTCATCAACGAGCAGACGGCGGCCGGCATGGACTTCCAGGAAGCGGTGATCCAGGCTGGCGCCACCCGCGCCAAGCCGATCGTGCTGACCGGCGCCGCCGCCATGATGGGCGCTTTCTTCATCCTCGACGACCCGATCTTTTCGGGGCTCGCGGTGTCCTTGATTTTCGGCATCTTCGTCTCCACCTTGCTGACGCTGGTGGTCATACCGGTGTTGTATTACGCCGCCAATTTCCGCAAACACCCCTCTTCCAACTGACAGGAGTCCTACCATGACCGTTGAACGCATCGTCCGTATCGTTGCCGGATTTTTCATCATGCTGTCCCTCGTGCTGGCGCACTTTTCCGGCAGCGTCGACCTGACCCAGCTGTCCTGGCTGTGGTTCACCCTCTTCGTCGGCTTCAACCTGTTCCAGTCCGGCATCACCCGTTTCTGCCCGATGGACATGATCCTGAAGAAGGCCGGCGTCCAGCCCGGCGGACTGTAAGCGGCGGACCGCCCAATGGACATCCAATTCCTCCAGGACAACTGGATGCTGGTGGCGCTGGCCGTGGTCTCCGGCGCCATGCTGACCTGGTCCTTCATCGGCGCCCGACTGTCCGGCGTCGAGCAGGCCGACACGCTGAAAGCCACGCGCCTGTTCAATGACGACGCCCTGGTGCTCGACGTGCGCGAGGACAAGGAATACGCCGCCGGCCATATTCCCAAGGCCAAGCACATTCCGCTCGGCCAGCTGTCCGGCCGCATCCAGGAGCTCGAAAAGTTCAAGGGCAAGCCCATCCTGGTGACCTGCCGCAGCGGCCATCGCTCGGCGCGTGCCTGCGGCATGCTGAAAAAGGCCGGCTTCGAAACCGTCTACAACCAGGCCGGCGGCATCCTCGCGTGGGAACGCGCCAACCTGCCCGTCACCACAAAATAAGGAGCCCACGATGGCCAAAGTCGTGATGTATTGCACCGCCGTCTGTCCCTACTGTGTCGCTGCCGAGCGTCTGCTGAAAAGCCGCGGCGTAACCGAGATCGAAAAAATCCGCATCGACCTCGACCCGGCCAAGCAGAATGAAATGATCGCCCGTTCCGGCGGCCGCCGCACCGTGCCGCAGGTTTTCATCGGCGACACTCACGTCGGCGGATTCGACGACACCTCGGCGCTCGATGCCGCCGGCGAACTGGTACCGCTGCTGGCGCGCGCCTGAGCCTCGCTGCCGACCGGAGCACGCCTGACCCTCGCGGGCGGACCGCCACAGCTCGAGGCCAAGGCTCCTGCGTTCAAGGAATACGATGGAACTCGCCTGTCCCCATTGTCTTGCCGTCAACCACGTAGCAGACGAGTGGCTGGCCGACTCGCCCCAGTGCGGCGAGTGCGGCGCGGCGCTGCTGCCCGGCAAGCCGGTGGATCTGAGCGCCGCCAGCTTCGACCCGTTCATCCGGCAC
>JBGSTQ010000419.1:0-2719 GCA_041736375.1 Thiobacillaceae bacterium | reverse complement strand
AGGCCAGGGTTTGTTCCACCCTGGCCGAGGCGCTGGCGGGCGCCACCCTGGCGCTGGGCGTGTCGGCGCGTCGCCGCGACATCATGGCCGAGGTGCTGACCCCCTCACAGTGCGCCGAGCGGCTGCTGGTTGAAGCACAGCAGGCCCATGTGGCGCTGGTGTTCGGCAACGAAACCAGCGGCCTGTCGAACGAGGAGCTGAGTCTTTGCCAGGGACTGGTGTCGATTCCTGCCAATCCGGACTACAGCTCGCTCAATCTGGCGGCGGCGGTGCAGGTGCTGGCGTATGAAGTCCGCCAGGCGTGGCTGGGGCGGGCAGAGTGGCCGCAGCCCGAGATCGACGCCGCCCCGTCCGAGGATGTCGAGCGCTTCTACCGGCACCTGGAAAGCACGCTGGCCGAGCTGGAGTTCCTCAATCCGGGATCGCCCGGCAAGCTGATGCTGAAACTGCGCCGCCTGTTCTCGCGCACCCGCCTTGCCCGCGAGGAAGTGAACATCCTGCGCGGCATCCTGACCGCTGCGCACGAGGCCCAGGCATCACGGAACCCCGGCGCCAAATAGTTGACTAAAATACTAGGATATAGCATTCTCCCCCGCATGAGCCTATTCAGTGAATTGAAGGAAGACATCGCCGTCGTGTTCGAACGCGATCCTGCCGCGCGCTCGACCTTCGAGGTGGTCACCACCTATCCCGGCTTCCATGCCATGACGATTCACCGCTTCGCGCATCGCCTGTGGCGCATCGAGTGGAAGTGGCTGGCGCGCTTCGTTTCTTTCATCGGGCGCTGGCTGACGGGAATCGAGATTCATCCTGGCGCCAGCATCGGCCGCCGCGTCTTCATCGACCATGGCATGGGGGTGGTGATCGGCGAAACCGCCGAGATCGGCGATGACTGCACCCTCTACCATGGCGTGACGCTGGGCGGAACCTCGTGGAACAAGGGCAAACGCCATCCCACGCTGAAATCGGGTGTGGTGGTCGGTGCCGGCGCGAAAATTCTCGGTCCGATCACGGTCGGCACCGGCGCGCGTGTCGGATCCAATGCCGTGGTGGTCAAGGATGTACCCGACAACGCCACGGCGATCGGCATTCCCGCGCGCATTCTCGACAGCGTCGCCGAGAAGCAGCGCAACCAGCAGGCTGAAAAACTTGGTTTTTCCGCCTATGCCATTTCGGCCGACATGAACGATCCGGTCGTCAAGGCGATCCACGGCCTGATCGACCATTCCGCGCATGTCGACGAGCGCCTGGAACGATTGCGTGCCCAACTGCGCAAGGCGGGGATCGAGCTGCCGGAAGTCGAGGCGCCGGATGACGATTTCGATCCGAACTATTTGAACAAGATTGTTGACTAAATTGCTAAGGTAAGTAATAGTTGACTGAAATGCTCGGGAATTTTATAGTTCGGGCAAAATTCAGGAGAGAACATTATGAGGTTGACTACCAAAGGCCGTTTCGCCGTCACTGCGATGCTTGATCTGGCGCTGCGCGGCGGCAAGAATCCGGTGACCCTGGCCGGCATTAGCGAACGTCAGGACATATCCCTGTCCTATCTGGAACAGTTGTTCAGCCGCCTGCGCCGGCATGAACTGGTCGAAAGCGTGCGCGGCCCCGGCGGCGGCTACTTCCTTGCCAAGGCGCTGGACGCGGTCAGCGTGGCCGACATCATCCGCGCGGTCGACGAGCCGATTGACGCCACCCAGTGCGGCGGCAAGGAAAACTGTCATGACGACCATCGCTGCCTGACCCATGATCTGTGGACCGGGCTGAACGCCCACATCTACGATTACCTTGACTCCATCACCCTGGCTGCCCTGGTGGCGCGCAAGGATGAATGCGAGCAGAAGCAGAAAGTGATGCAGGATCGGCGTGTGTCGAAGATGACACTGGCGGCCTGAGCAGACAAGTCAGATTTGAAAGGGTAGCGGACCGATGAAACCACTGTATTTTGACTATTCCGCCACGACGCCGGTCGACCCGCGCGTGGCCGAAAAAATGATTCCCTATCTGACCGAGCACTTCGGCAACCCGGCCTCGCGTTCCCATCCTTACGGCTGGGAAGCTGAAGCGGCGGTGGAAGAAGCGCGTGGACATATCGCCGCCCTGGTCGGCGCCGATCCCAAGGAAATCGTCTTCACCTCCGGCGCCACCGAATCGAACAATCTCGCCATCAAAGGCGCGGGACACTTCTATTCTGGCACCAAGGGCAAGCACATCATTACTGTGCGTACCGAGCACAAGGCCGTGCTCGACACCGTGCGTGAAATGGAGCGCCAGGGCTTCGAGGCCACCTATCTCAACGTCAAGGAAAACGGCCTGCTCGACCTCGATGCATTCCGTGCCGCGATCCGTCCCGACACCGTGCTGGCTTCGGTGATGGCGGTCAACAACGAGATCGGCGTGATCCAGGACATCGAGGCCCTCGGCAAAATCTGCCGCGAAAAGGGCGTGATTTTCCACGTCGATGCGGCGCAGGCCACCGGCAAGATGCCGATCGACCTGACCAAGCTGCCGGTCGACCTGATGTCGTTCTCGGCGCACAAGACCTACGGGCCCAAGGGCATCGGTGCGCTGTACGTGCGCCGCAAGCCGCGCGTGCGCCTGGAAGCGCAGATGCACGGCGGCGGCCATGAGCGCGGCATGCGTTCGGGCACCCTGGCCACCCACCAGATTGTCGGCATGGGCGAGGCTTTCCGCATTGCCAGGGAAGAAATGGCGA
>JBGSTQ010000411.1:0-5039 GCA_041736375.1 Thiobacillaceae bacterium | reverse complement strand
CTCGACAGCCAGTCACAGGCCAGAACGCTGGCGCAGCGTTATGGCCTGGCCCAGCCACACTCGCTCCACGCTCTTGAGAGCGGTGGTCTCGATCGCCTGGCGCGCGCCTACGCCGGGCAGGCAGCGCAATCCGCGCTGCATCATTATTTCCGTCGCGCGGTCCAGCCTTCCCAGCTGTATCCCTTGCTGGGCGATGCCATGCGTGCCCTGTTTGGCCTCGAGCGTGTCTGCTTGTTTGTCGCCGACGAGGAGGGCAACCTGCGCATATCACCGCTGATGGATACGGTGGACGGCTTGTCCGAGCTGAGAATTTCCCAGGATGACGGCCATTCCGTCCTGTCGCGCGCGCACGTCCAGCAGGCCGCACTGGTTTTTCAGCAGGGTGATCCCTCCGCGCCGCTGGTGGACGAGCAGATTGCCCGACGGCTGGGCGTGACACGATTCATCTGCCTGCCGGTCGCGCTGGAGAACGGGCAAAACGCCCTACTGGTTGCCGGGGAGGCGCTGCCTTCACTGCCCGGCGCGGCCTCCTGGTCGATGCTGATCGACGAATGGTCGGATGCGCTGAAGTTGAGCGCCATGCCGGTCCGGGTCGCGAACGGGGGCGGCGACATCTCCCGCGAGCGTGTCCGGCGCGCCATCCACGAAGTGGCCAACCCGCTGACCATCATGCGCAATTACGTCAACCTGCTGTCTTCCCGGCTGGGAGCGGACTCCTCGGTGCAGCGCGATCTCGGCATCATCAGCGACGAGATCGAGCGCGTGGCGCGTATCGTTCGCGGTATCGCGACGGCCGACGAAAACCCAGCCGTGCCCAGCGTGGAAATGGTTTCGATCAACAGCGTGGTATCCGAACTGGTGCGGATGACCCTCGGCACGCTGATGATTCCCAACAAGGTCAGCGTACAGATCGACCTCAACCCCGACGTGCTGCCGATGCCGCTGCACAAGGACCTGCTGAAGCAGGTGCTGTTCAACCTGGCCAAGAATGCGGTCGAGGCGATGCCTGCCGGCGGTCATCTGAAGTTCACCACCCGGCTGGTCGAGCGGAGCGGCCTGAATCAGGTTGAAATCGAGGTGGCCGATACCGGCCCCGGCCTGCCCGAGCATGTCCTCGCGCATCTTTTCGAACCGGTCGCCAGCCAGAAAGGCGGCGATCACGCCGGCCTCGGCCTGAGCATCAGCCGCAATCTCGTCAAACAGATGGACGGTGGCCTCGACTGCATCAGCACACCGCAGGGCAGCCGCTTCCTGGTCCGGCTTCCCACCCTGCAATCGAGTCAGGCTTCACCTGTCTCAACACGCCACGGGTCGATGTAACCCGGCGGCACCAAGGAGAAACCCCGTGACAAACGACAATTCCGAAAACGGCCCGATTCTGAGTACGGTAAGCAGCCTGCCGATACGCTCGCGCATCCTGGTGGTGGACGACGAACCCCTGATTCTCGAAGGGCTCAGCCGCTTGCTGGCGTCGCGGGGATATGAGGTGGTCCTCGCCAAAGGCGGATGCGAGGCGCTGATCGCCATCGGCAAGCAGCAGTTCGACGTGGTGCTGCTCGATCTCGGCATGCCCGATCTCAACGGCGCCGAAGTCCTGCGCTTTGTCGCCGAGCGCGGGGTGGAAACACCGGTGATCGTGGTGTCCGGCGACAGCACCATCGATGCGGCGATCCGTGCGCTGCGCGGCGGCGCCAGCGACTTCGTGCGCAAACCCTACGAACCCGAGGAACTGCTGCGACGAATCGACAATACGCTGACGCGGCGGCGGCTGGAAAAGGAAAACAACCATATCCTCCAGCGCCTGCAGCAGTCGGAAAAGTGGCATCGCTTTCTCGTCAACAGCTCTCCCGATTTCATCTACACCCTGGACTCCGAAGGCCGCTTCACCTTCGTCAACGATCGCGTCGAAAGCCTGATCGGCTATCGCAAGGAAGACCTGGTCGGACAGCATTACAGCGTGGTGATCCATGAGGACGACATCGCGCGGGCCGAGCATGTGTTCAACGAGCGCCGTTCCGGCGACCGCAATGCCCGCAACATCGAAATCCGCTTGAAGTGCAACGCCGGCATGCGTCGTCCGCGCCTGATGAATGGCCGCTGCAAGACCGTCGAACTCACTGCGACCGGCATGTACGAGGATGACGCCAGTCCTTTCGAGCGGCGTTTCATCGGCAGCTACGGCGTGGCCAAGGATGTCACCGAACGCAAGCAGGCCGAAGAAACCGTCCACTACCAGGCCTACCACGACCTGCTGACCGGCCTGCCCAACCGCGCCCTGTTCCGCGATCACCTCGGGCTGATGCTGGCGCAGTGCAAGCGCAACAAGCAGCAGCTTGCGGTGCTGAGCCTCGACCTCGATCACTTCAAGGTCATCAATGATTCGCTCGGCCACACCATAGGCGACGAATTGCTGCTGGCGATCGGCACCCGTCTGCGCCAGTGCCTGCGCGAAGGCGACACCCTGGCCCGGCTCGGCGGCGACGAGTTCGCCGTGCTGCTTCCCACCCTGCTGTCGCGCAGCGATGTCGAGCACATCGGCCGCAAGATCATCCAGGTCCTGTCCAAGCCGGTGTACATCAAAGGCCATGAGATGTATGCCTCGGTCAGCATCGGCGCCTGTGTGGCGCCGGAAGACGGCGATATGGTCGACAGCCTGATCCGTCAGGCCGAAATTGCCATGTACCAGGCCAAGACCCAGGGCCGCAGTCGCCTGCAATTCTGGGAGCCCGGCATGCAGGCGCCCTACTCCGAGCGCATGCAGATCGAGGCCGACCTGCGGCGCGCGCTGGCACGCAACGAGTTCGTGCTTTTCTATCAGCCCCAGGTCGACATCCGCAGCGGCGAAATCAAGGGTTTCGAAGCGCTGCTGCGCTGGTGGCATCCGCAGCGCGGCATGCTCAGCCCCGCCGACTTCATCCCGATTGCCGAGGAATCCGGTGTCATCGTGCCCATCGGCGACTGGGTATTGCGCCAGGCCGGCGCGCAGATGGCCGAATGGCGCAAGGCCGGCTTGCCCCCGGTGAGGCTTTCGGTGAACATTTCGGCGCGTCAGCTGGAAAGCCCCGATTTCGTCGACAGCGTCATGCGCGCGGTACAGGTCTATGCGCTGGACGGCAATCTGATGGAACTCGAAATCACCGAAAGCCTGCTGATGCGCGATCTCGAAGCCAACGCCATCAAGCTCGGGCGACTCTCCGCCACCGGCATCCGCCTCGCCATCGACGACTTCGGCACCGGCTACAGTTCCTTCAAATACCTCTCGCGCTTTCCCATCCACACGCTCAAGATCGACCAGTCCTTCATCAAGGAGATCGACCGTGAGGAAAACATGTCCATCGTCAACGCCATGGTCGGCATGGGACGCGGGATGAACCTCAACGTCGTCGCGGAAGGCGTGGAAACCCAGGCGCAACTGACCCGCCTGCAGCAGATCAATTGCCACGAGATGCAGGGGTATTACTACAGTGCGCCGATCTCGAGCCACGAAGCGAGCCTGATGCTGGCCCACCACCTGCGTGGCTTCAGCCACAGCGAAGGGCTGGCAACGGCGTAGCCTGATGACGGGCTCGGGCTGATACGCAAGGCAATACCGCCGCGTCTTCGGCGACTTTCGATCCCTGTTCGCCACCGATCCCGCAGAGTTCGCTGCCGGTGCGGGCGCTCGTGAACCCTGCGCCGACCACGCAAACCGGACAAGGCACACAGCAGAAGGCAAGCCCCCCATGTTTCTGATTACCGGCTTCGGCCGCAGCGGCACCCACTACACCGCCGCCCTGCTGCAGGCAATCGGCCTGGACGCCCCGCACGAAGACGTGGGCCGCGACGGCGCCGTTTCCTGGAAACACATCGTCCCGGGCAGCTACGTCTACCTGGGAAAAAACCGCACCCGGGAAATCGTCGATCCGGGCTTCTCCGTCGTGATACACCAGGTCAGGGATCCGCTGAAGGTCATTTCGTCCGCTTACACCTTTCCGGAAAACACCTGGCATTACATGGAACAAACCCTGGGTCTGACTCCGGAGCCCGGGGCAATCTGGCAGCGAGAGGACTCCCTGCGGATGGAATACGAACGCGACTGGTATCGCAGGCGGCAGAAATTCGTCGGCATTCTCAGAACCCTGTTCAGCGCCCGGCCGGCGTGCCACGCCGAGGATTCGCGCGACTTTCATGCTGTGCTCCGCCGGGCCATGCGTTGCTGGCTAGGCTGGAACAAGCTCATCGAGCAACGTGCGGTTTATCGTTTTCAGATCGAGGAAATTGCCACGCACTGGCCGGAACTGCTGCGGCTGATAGGCCACCCACCGGTTGCACTGCCCGAATTGCCCCATCGCAAGCGTGATTCGCGTCAGGACCGGTCCAGCTACCGCCAGATCAGCTGGGACGGCCTCTATGCGGCCGATGAAGGCCTTGCGCAAAGCGTGGAAAGCATGGCCGTGGCCTACGGCTATGCCAAGCCTCCGAAATCGTCAGGGAAACCTCACGCGCAATCCGCCTGATCCGGCCCGGCAGTTCCGATCAATCGCCGCGCCGGCTTAACTGTTGCGCGCCTTCAATCGCCGCGCTGGCTTAACTGTTGCGCGTCTTCACTCGCCGCGCAATGCGGCCTTGAATTCCCGTCGCCGCCGGTGCAGGGTCGGCTCGGTGTAGCCGTTGGGCACGCGCCGCCCATGGAAGATCATGTCCTGCGCCGCCTGGAAGGCGAGGCTGATATAGTGCGGCGCCATGTTGATGTATCTGGGGTCGCCGGCATTCTGCTGATCCACCAGCCGGGCCATGCGCTTCAGCGTTTCCAGGACCTGGGTTTCGCTGACCACGCCGTGATGCAGCCAGTTGGCGATGTGCTGGCTGGAAATACGCAGCGTGGCGCGATCCTCCATCAGACCGACGTTGTGGATGTCCGGAACCTTGGACGCGCCCATGCCCTGATCGATCCAGCGTACGACATAGCCGAGCAGTCCCTGGATGTTGTTGTCGAGTTCGCCCTGGATGTCCTCGGCCGACCAGTCGGGAGCGGCCACCACGGGGATCGCCAGAGATCG
>JBGSTQ010000384.1:0-2385 GCA_041736375.1 Thiobacillaceae bacterium | reverse complement strand
GCCGCCGCCGCTGGAGGATGGCCCCGCCGGTGCGGGTGCAGGGGCCGGCGCGCCGAAGTCGACCTTGGGCGGCACTGCGATCGCCTTTTCGTTCTCCACCGTGAAGCTCGGTTTGACCTTGAAGCCGAACAGCATCGCGGTCAGGTTCGACGGGAAGGAGCGCACCGTGACGTTGTAGGTCTTGACCGCGGCGATGTAGCGGTTGCGCGCGACGGTGACGCGGTTCTCGGTGCCCTCGAGCTGTGCCTGCAGGTCACGGAACAGACCGTCCGCCTTCAGTTGCGGGTAGTTCTCGGCCACCAGCAGCAGGCGCGAGATCGCACCAGTGAGTTCGCCCTGAGCGGCGATGAACTTCTGGAACGCCGCTTCGTCGTTGATCAGTTCGGGCGTCGCCTGGATTGCGCCGACGCGGGCGCGTGCCTCCGTCACCTCCCGGAACACCTTCTCCTCGTGCGCCGCGTAGCCCTTCACCACGTTGACCAGGTTCGGCACTAGGTCGGCGCGTCGCTGGTACTGGTTCAGCACCTCGGCCCAAGTCGCCTTGATGTCCTCATCGGTGGATTGCAAGGTGTTGTAGCCGCAGCCCGAGAGGGCCAGCGCCATGAATGTCACCATCAGCCATTTCAACATTTTCATTTCCTCCTCAGGGTGCCACGCCCCAGGTGGCGAACAGGGGGTCGGACTCGGTCAGACGATCGGCATAGCGGTCATCCTTGGGTCGTTTCAGGCCGCGCTCGAGATAGGTTTCCACCTTCTTGAAGCCGGCCTGCTTGATCAGTGTACCCACCCAGGCCATGCGTTCCATCGGATGCAGCTGGGTCCACAGCTTGATCACCTTGGGCGGGAAATAGCGGTGCGACAGCGTCACCACGAACATGCCGCCCGGCTTCAGCACGCGCTTCGCCTCCGCCACGATCTTGTGCGGCTGCGTCAGGTATTCGAACGACACCGTGCACACCACCGCGTCGAAGCTGGCGTCGGCGAACGGCAGCTCGGGATCGGCATTGATGTCCTTGACGATGCGCTCGGCGAGTTGCGGGTTGTCGGCCAATTCCTCGGCGTTGAGCCCAAGGCCGACGGCGGATTGCACCGTATCCGGCAGGTGCGAGCGCCACCCGGCCATCAGGTCGAGTACCCGCGCATTTTCCGGCAGCACGGTGCGGTACAGCGCCTGGATGCGGCGCGCGCACACTGCATCGACGTGGGTGACCTTGCGGGCCAGCGAATAGAACTCGGTATCGGGGAATTCGTCCTCGCGACTGAACGCATCCGGCCCCTCGAAGTCGGTCGGCGTCTGCATCTGCGTTTCCATGCCGCTCCACTCCAGCAGCTGCCCGACCTTGCCGACGGGCTCGGTCGAGACATCGCTCTTGCCACTGTCGATGCTGAAGATGCGTCCCTGCAGCGGGTGGCTGAAGTTGGCGACAAAGCTCGCCTCGTTCAGCTTCACCACCCGGAACATCGGCCCCGGAGCGTCATCGGAATGTAGCAGCTGCGACGGATAAAAGCGTCCCAGCTTGAGCGGCGCGATATCGCTGCGGAATGCCTCGTTCGGCACCTCGTGCTCGATCTTCGGGCCGACGTCGACCTGCGCGTCGACCGGCGGCGTGTCGCCCGGCATCCACACCACCACCTGATGGCGGCCAAGGTCGGAAAAATAGTTGACGCGAAAACGCAGCGCGTTATGCAAAAGTTTCATCAATCAAATATTCAAAAAACAAAAATTGTCCGCAAAGGACGCGAAGAAACAAGAAGAAAAGCATTATCAGCGAATGAACGCCAATGAAAGACTTGTCTTGATTTGCGCCATTCGCGGACTGAGGTTTTTCCCTTCGCGTCCTTCGCGGTTAAATCGCCTTTCACAATCCCTGAATCGTCCGCCGTGCCAGGCACAGGTCTTCCCAGGCGCGCGCCTTGTCCGGCAGGTTGCGCAGCAGGTAGGCGGGATGATAGGTCACCACCAGCGGAATGCCCTGGAAGCGGTGCACCCGGCCGCGCAGGCGGCCGATCGTCTCGTCGGTCTGCAGCAGGTTCTGCGCGGCGAAGCGTCCGAGTGCGAGGATGATCTTCGGGCGAATGAGCTCGATCTGGCTCAGCAGATACGGCAGGCAGGCGGCGATTTCGTCCGGCTCGGGGTTGCGGTTGCCGGGCGGACGCGATTTCAGCACATTGGTGATGTAGACGTTTTCGCCGCGCTTGAGGCTGATCGCAGCCAGCATCGCATCGAGCAGCTTGCCCGCCTGGCCGACGAAGGGTTCGCCCTGCGCATCCTCGTCAGCGCCCGGGGCCTCGCCGACGATGAGCCATTCGGCGTGGCGGTCGCCGACGCCGAGCACGCCCTGGGTACGGGTCTGGTGCAGCTTGCAGGCGGTGCAGCTGGCGACC
>JBGSTQ010000407.1:0-4926 GCA_041736375.1 Thiobacillaceae bacterium | reverse complement strand
GTCGTGATCGTCGACGACCGCGGAACGGCGCGCAGCCTGCTCGAAGGCCTGGCGCGCACCCTGGAGGCCGGCATCGTGGTGGAAAGCTTCGCCGCGCCGCAGGATGCACTGGCCTACATGCAGAACTTCGTGCCCGACCTGATCATCACCGACTACCGAATGCCGGGCATGGACGGCATCGAGTTCACCCGGCGCATCCGCGCCGAGCGCCGACTGGCCGACGTGCCGATCATCATCGTCACCGTCGTGGAAGACCGCCAGGTTCGCTATCAGGCGCTGGAAAACGGCGCCACCGACTTTCTCACCCGCCCGATCGACCCGCAGGAATGCCGCGCCCGCTGCATCAATCTGCTGAACCTGCGGCGCAGCCAGAAACAGGTCGCGGACCGGGCGCAGTGGCTGGAAGACCAGATCCTGCAGGCCACCCGCGAAGTGCGCTCGCGCGAGCGCGAAACCCTGATGAAACTGGCGAAGGCGGGCGAATACCGCGACACCGACACCGGCAATCACATCGTCCGCATGGCCAAGTACGCCCGGCTGATCGCCGAGTCACTCGGCCTGACCGCCATGGAATGCGACGAAATCGAGGCCGCGGCGCCGATGCACGACATCGGCAAGATCGGCATCCCCGACCATATCCTGCTGAAACCCGGCCTGCACACGCCGGAGGAGCAGGCGATCATGCGCCGCCACCCGATGATCGGGCACGAAATTCTTGCCGACAGCCCCTCGCGTTATCTGCAGATGGGCGCGATCATCGCCCTCGGCCATCATGAAAAATTCGACGGCAGCGGCTACCCGCAGGGCCTGGCGGGCGACCAGATTCCCCTGCCTGCTCGCATCGTCGCCGTCGCCGATGTGTTCGACGCGCTGACTTCGGCCCGCCCCTACAAGAAGGCGTGGTCCTTCCAGGATTCGCTGCAGTATCTTCTGACCGAGCAGAACAAGCATTTCGACGCCGAATGCGTCCGCGCCTTCGAGCGGCAGATCGCCGCCGTAGCTGAAGTCATGCGCGACCTGCGCGACATGCCGCCATGAAATCGTCTGGGGATTCCGCGCTGCCGAAGTTTCTGCGCCGTCTCCTGGCACAGATCAGGGCGCGGTCCGACAGCGAGTTCCAGCAGACCCTGATCCGGGTCGTCATCGCCTGCCTGTTTTATCTTTACTTTGTCTCCGACTGGCAGCCGCACGAGGACGCCATCGTCCCCTACATCCATCCGCTGGGAATCGGCTTTCTGCTTATCTCGATCTCGCTGCTGGTAGGCACGCTGATCGATACCGGCATCTCGCCGCCGCGTCGCCTCACCGGCATGGCCGCCGATTTCCTGATGATCACCAGCGTGCTGTTTCTGACCGGGGAGAGCGGTGCGCCCCTGGTATCGATCTACCTCTGGGTGACGCTGGGCAACGGATTCCGCTACGGCGTGCGCTATCTGCTGGCTTCGCTCGTCCTGTCGGTGCTGAGCTTCGGCTTCGTCATCGCGACCAATCCCTTCTGGCAGGCCCACCTGGCACTGAGCCTCGGCTTTCTGCTCACCCTCGTCGCGGTGCCGCTGTATGCCATCTCGCTGATGCGCCAGTTGCACAACGCGACGTCCCGCGCGATCGAGGCCAGCCAGGCGAAATCCACCTTCCTCGCCAACATGAGCCACGAACTGCGCACGCCGCTCAACGGCATCATCGGCGTATCGGACCTGCTTGCGGAAACCCGGCTCGACAAGGAGCAAAAGGAATTTGCCCAGATCATCCATTCCTCCGCCCACACCCTGCTCGAACTGATCGACAAGGTGCTCGACATCTCGCGCATCGAGGCGGGACAACTGGCCAGCCACCAGGAGGATTTCGACCTGCACCGACTGGTGAACGGCACCATCGCCATGCTGGAAATGCAGGCGCAGAAAAAGGGCCTGACACTCGCCGCCCACATCGCGCCGCAGACCCCTTTCCAGTTGCACGGCGATGCGCGCCATCTGCGCCAGATCCTGATCAACCTGATCGGCAACGCGCTCAAGTTCACCGAGCACGGGCGCGTCGACGTCTACATCCGGCCGATGGGGCAGGGCAACCCGCAGCGCCTGCGCTTCGAAGTGGTCGACACCGGCATCGGCATCGCGGAAGCGGCCCAGGCGCGGATATTCGACAGCTTTACCCAGGCCGACTCCTCCATCACCCGACGCTACGGCGGCACCGGCCTCGGCACCGCCATTGCCAAGCAGCTGGTCGAGGCCCTGAAGGGACAGATCGGTCTGCATAGCCGCCAAGGCGAAGGCACGACGTTCTGGTTCGAGATTCCGTTCGCGATCCAGGCGGGCGACGCCGAGGCCGAGTCCCACGACCAGTTCGAGGAGCCGATGCGGGTCGCCATTCTGGCCGGAGCCGAACTGGCTGCCCGCATGCAGACCCTGGTTCGCAGCTGGGGGGCCGAAGCCGTGGTGGTGAGCAACACCACCCGGCTGGCGGCCGAGCTCTCCGCCTATCTTGCCGGCGGTGCGCCGATGGGTGCGGTGATCGTCGAGCGCAACGCCTTGCCCGGCAATCCGGGCGAATTCCTGCGTCTGCTGCACGATGACCCCAGCCTCGCCGCGCTGCCGGTCATCCTGATCGAGTCCGCCCCGGATGCCAACCGGCAGCAGCAGGCGAACTGGCTGCGCGAAGGCTTTGCGTCGGTGCTGAATATCCCGGTGAACTCGACGCTGCTGTTCAATGCGATCCATGCGGCGGTGAGCCAGGGTCTGCCGCAGAACGTCGTCTCGCTGGCCGACCATTTCCAGTCGCAGTCCGGCCAGATGGCGCGGATGCGCATCCTGGTGGCCGAAGACAACCCGGTCAACCAGCGCGTCATTCGCGGCGTGCTCGAACATGCCGGACACGAGGCCTATCTCGCCCACGACGGCGAGGAGGCGCTGGCCATGCTGGAGTCGGGAAATATCCCGTATGACCTGGCGATCATCGACATGCACATGCCCCAGCTGTCCGGGCCCGAGGTGGTGCAACGCTGGCGCTTCATGGAAAGCGGCCATCTGCCGATCATCATGCTGACCGCGGATGCCCGCGACGAGGCCCAGCGCGCCTGTGAGGAAGCCGGAGCGGACACTTTCCTGACCAAGCCGGTCGGCAGCCGCGAACTCATCGACGTGATCGCCCGCCTGGCAAAGCATGCCGGCCATGCCCCAAGCGTGGCCGTCAAAGCATCCGCTGCGTCTCAGTCGGTGCTGGACGAGTCGATTCTTGAAGACCTGCTGCAACTGGGCGGACAGCCCTTCATTCGCGACCTGGTGAGGAGCTTTGCCGAGGATAGCCGCCGCGCCATCCTCGAGACCGAGCGCGCCCTGATCACCCAGGACTATGGACTGTGGCACGACCAGTTGCACATGCTCAAAGGCGGCGCCAGCGATGTCGGCGCCTTCCGCCTCGCGCAGCTGTGTGTCGAGGCCGAGACCATCAAGCCGTTCGAGATTACTACCGAAACCGCGCGCATCCGGCTAGACGTCGTGCGCGCCGGATTGGACGAGGCGCAGGCTGCGCTGACGAGCTACCTCGACCGCAAGCAGTCGGCGCAGCTGAGCTGATCAGGCGGAGGCCGCCGTGTCGGTCGCCTCGACCTTGCCGGTCTGGCGTGACACCAGCCGCTCCATCATCCGCAGATCCTTGGCTTCCAGCCGCAGCGCGGCGTCGACCCAGATTTCGGTGATGCGCATCAGATCGCTGAAGTTGATCGGTTCGGTCTCCTCGCGCGCGGCGCGCAGGGCGAGGATGCCGTTGCGCGCCCGCGCCTCCTTGCGGATGTATTCGTAGACCGCCATTTCGCCTTCGCCCGGTTCGGCCAGCACATCGACCACCCCCTGTTCGTAGAGCGTCTCGGCATCGTAAACCTTGCCGCTGAGGATGATGCGTTCCGCCGCGGCGCCGCCGATCTTGCGCGACAGGAAGGTCAGCGCACCCATCCCGGGGAAGAGGTTGAACAGGACCTCGGGGAATCCCATCTTGGTGCCGCGCTCGGCCACCACGACATTGCCCGACAGCGCGCATTCGAAACCGCCGCCGAGGGCATCGCCCTGGACCAGAGTGATGGTTTTGACATGGGGGCGATTGAGGTGAACCGCGTTGAGATAAAGCGGCTCGATGCAGGCGATGGCATAGCGCAGCAGTTCGTCGCGGTCGCGCGATTCGATGCACGACTTGAACAGCGCCAGATCCCCGCCGAGGTTGTAGATCCCGGGCACCGCCGACGCGACCACCAGGTACTTCACTCCCGGGCGGGCGGGATCGTCGATCTGCCGCAGCAGGTCATTGCCCCACGCCAGCAGGTCCTTGAGTACCGTATCAGTAAAGCAGGGGCGCGGCTGCGCATGCATGTAGCCCCAGGCGATCTGGTTATGCTCGTCGTAATAGGTGGTCAGCTGGCTGTAGTCGTTCTGCTGCGGCTGCAGGGTGGTGCGGACGGCTTGCAGGCGGGTCATGGTCAGTCTCCTGTTGTTATCGCGGCGCGGGCATGTTTCAGGACGTCACTTGGGGCGGAGCCTAGCGCGTGCCTGTCAAGAGCTCAAGCACAGTGCTGACAATCTCCTGCCCGGCTCAATATCTTGTGGGGCGGTATTACGCCGCACACCATATATCCGGCGTTGGGGCGCACCGCCTGGGGGCTCTGCGCGCTGCCGCGCGCGGCTACAGGGTGAACAGCATTCTGATCGCCAGCACGAACAACAGTACGGCAAAGCCGCGTTTGAGCGGACGCACCGGCAGCCGATGGGCGGTTCGCGCACCGAGTGGTGCGGTCAGCACGCTGCCGACAACGATGCCGCCGAGTGCGGGAAGATAGAGATAACCCAGGCTCCAGGCCGGCAGTCCGGTGGCCTGCCAGCCCCCCAGGGCATAGCCCAGCGCACCCGCCAGCGCGATGGGGAAACCGATGGCCGCCGAGGTGCC
>JBGSTQ010000340.1:0-3353 GCA_041736375.1 Thiobacillaceae bacterium | reverse complement strand
CAGGCCATCCGCAAGTCGATTCCCTCCAGCGGCGAACGGCTGCCGGTCATCGGCATGGGCAGCTGGCTGACGTTCGACGTCGGCGACAACGCGCGGGCGCGCGCCGTGCGTACCCAGGTGCTGCAGGCGTTTTTCGACCAGGGCGGGGCGCTGATCGATTCCTCGCCGATGTACGGATCGTCGCAGGAAGTTATCGGCCACGGCCTGGCGCAGGTGCAGAACAAGGCGGCGTTGTTCGCCGCCACCAAGGTGTGGATACCCGGCAAGAATCTAGGCATCCGGCAGATGGAGGATGCGCGCCGGCTGTGGGGGGTGCCGCGTTTCGACCTGATGCAGGTGCATAACCTGCTCGACTGGGAAACGCATCTGGAAACGCTCGAGGCATGGAAGGCCGAAGGTCGCGTGCGCTACATCGGACTGACCACCTCGCACGGCCGCCGCCACGACGACATGGCCGCGGTGATGGAAGCCGAGCCGATCGATTTCGTGCAGTTCACCTACAACATTCTCGACCGCGAGGCGGAGCAGCGCCTGCTGCCACTGGCCGCGGAACGCGGCATCGCGGTCATCGTCAACCGGCCGTTTCAGCGCGGGTCCCTGTTCGGCCGCGTGCGCGGCAAGCCGCTGCCGCCCTGGGCGGCGGAATTCGACTGTTCGAACTGGGCGCAGTATCTGCTGAAGTTCGTGGTTTCCCACCCGGCGGTGACCTGCGCGATCCCCGCGACCTCCCGGGTCGACCGCATGGTCGAGAACATGGGGGCCGGCCTCGGACGCCTGCCGGACGCCGCGATGCGCCGGCGCATGCTCGCTCACTACCAAAGCCTGTAGCAGGCGTCGAGCCTCGACCTTACTCCGAAGGGGAACGGGTTCGGGCGGGGGCGGGATATTGACGGATCGGCGGCTTGCGCTCAGGCTTTCGTCTCTGCCGCATACGAGGAAATGGGCCCATGCGACTTCCCATCAGTCTGAAGATATTCAGCATCACCACCACGCTGCTGGTGCTGATGGTGGTCGTCACCTGGCTGTCGGTGCTCAATTTCCGCCACCTCAACAATCAGGTGCGCGCGCTCTCCGACTACTACCTGCCGCTGCAGCAGCAGGTGGCGAGCGTGGAAATCCTCATCCGCCAGCAGATGGTGCACATGGAGCGGGTGATGGCCGGCATGGAGGCGGCGCGTCCCGATCCGGAGTATCTCGCCCAGGAGTCGAACCGCTTCGACATGCGCGGCATCAACGCCGACCAGATCGTCGATTCGTCGATCCGCATGCTGGGAGAGGCGCTGGTGACCAAGGGGATCGAGCTCGACCGCGTTACCCTGACCCTGCTGGAGCGCCAGCTGCCGGGCATCCAGACCGCTCGCCAGCACTTTCACGCGACCTTCCGCCAGTACCAGATCGAGGTCGAGGAGGGCACGCCGCGATCGCAGCAGCTGGTGCGCGACAGCCTGCTGCGCGAAAAGGATACCGTCGACGTCGAAATCCAGAAGGCGATCGACCTGCTCAACAAGCTCACCCAGGACACCGCGCTGCAGGCCAAGGCGGAGGAGGCGCGGGCGACCACGCTCAACTGGATGATCACCGCGATCGCCACCACGCTCGGCTTGATTTTTGCCGCGTTCGTGACCCGCTCGCTGGTCGATCCCATCCGCCGGCTGCTCGGGGGAACGCGTGCAGTCGAGGCAGGCGATCTGGAGGTGGAAATCCAGGTGCGGACCCACGACGAACTGGCCACGCTGGCCAGTTCCTTCAACCACATGGTGGTGGGGCTGCGCGAGAAGGAGCACATTCGCGAAACCTTTGGCCAGTACGTCGATCCGCGCATCGTGCGCGGCCTGCTGGAAAAGCGCCTGCCGTCCGACGGCGGCGAGCGCCAGGTGATGACGGTGTTCTTCTCCGATCTGGAGGGATTCACCCGCCTCTGCGAAGGGCTCACACCGGACGCGGCAGTGCGTTTCCTCAACCGCTATTTCTCGCTGATGTCGGATGTGATACGTGTCCAGCAGGGCGTCGTCGACAAATACATCGGCGATTCGGTGATGGCGTTCTGGGGGCCGCCATTCACCGACCCCACCGACCACGCGCGGCTCTGCTGCACCGCCGCGCTCGAGCAGATGCAGCGGCTGGAAACCTTTCACGCCGGCCTGCCTGAGTTGTTCGGTGTCCGCCAGGGCCTGCCCGAGGTCAACGTTCGCATGGGCATCGCCAGCGGCGAGGTGACGGTGGGCAATATCGGCTCCGAGACCTCGCGCGGCTATACGGTGATCGGCGACACGGTGAATCTGGCGTCGCGGCTGGAGCAGGCCAACAAGTTCTACGGCACGCGCATCCTGGTCAGCGAGACCACGCGGAATCTGGCGGGCGATACCCTGGCTTTCCGCGAGATCGACAGCCTGCGGGTTGCCGGCAAGCTGGAGCCGGTCAGGGTGTTTGAACTGCTCGGCAATACGAACGACTTGAACGAGGCCGGCCGGAATCGGATACAAACTTTCGAACTGGGACTGGCCTGCTACCGCCGGCAGGACTGGGATGGCGCGGAGGCGGCATTCCGCGAATGCCTGGATGGCGTGCCCAGGGATGGGCCCAGCCGGGTGATGCTGGCGCGCGTGGCGGCTTTCCGCCAGACTCCTCCGGCCGCCGACTGGGACGGGGTCTGGATCGCCGAGAGCAAATAAGCGTTTTTAGTTGTCGATGCCGTCGTCGCCGTGGCAGGTGCAGTTGGGATCCTTGCTGACCGTGCCGTCGCAGCAGACGATCTTGCCGGCGCGACAGCCGCAGATGCCTTTGTGGCCCTTGCAGCAATCCATCTGGGCAAGCAGCGCCGGGTCCGATGCGGTGGACGGACAGGATGGCAGGGCAGCGGGGGACGGCTGTGTCAAGGCGGACGCGGCTTCAGGCGTCACCTGCGTTTCGGCGGCGGCCGGCAGCAGAGAAACGGATTGCAAAAGGGCCAGCGCGGCAAACAGTGCGAGCGACAGACGGACGTTCATGATGGGCTCCTCGGCAGGGTGATGCACGTATCACTATATCCGATCGGCCGCGGCGATGAGGGTTCCGCCGCCGCTGCAGAATTTCCTTTCCTGCCGGGTGACAGCGGCAGCGACCCATGACGCTTGCTGCCGGGCTGCCGCTGATCCTGTTCGGCGCATTCGACCGCCACAACTTCGGCGACCTGCTGTTCCCGCACCTGATGAGCGCCCTGCTGCCCGGAGAACGCAACAGTCTATATGTGTTTGACGGCGCGACACTGTACGCTTATGAATTCAACGGCGCACTGCGCTGGCAGTCCGCGCTGAGTGGGATTGAAGGCGCTGTGACACTCACGAGCGCGGATCATCTGCTGCTGCTGACAGATA
>JBGSTQ010000329.1:0-3472 GCA_041736375.1 Thiobacillaceae bacterium | reverse complement strand
ATTCAGCCGCATGACGTTCTCGACCTCGGCGGCCAGCGCGTCGCCGGTCAGCGGTTCAAAGTTGGCGAGGAAGTTGCCGGGCTGGGCCATGTCGGATTCGGTCTGCTTGTCGTACCCCGGTGTGACCGCGTCATCCGGACGCTGGAACAGGCGCAGCTCGCAGTTGTAGGTGAGCTTCACGCTGCCTGCCGGATCCAGCCCCGGCTTGCAGCCGCCGAGTTTCGCCACCGGCGCGACCACCGAGGCGGTGATGTCGTCCTCCATCTGCACTTTCTCGGCAGGGATGAAATCCTGGCGCAGCTTGAAGGTCCGCCACTGTTCATCCGCATCGAAGCCGACACGCAGATAGCTGGCGACGATGCGCCGTCCGAACATCTTGAGCTCGTGGCCCGGCGCGCCGTCCACCACGTCGACCGCAAGCTGTTCGTCCCAGAGGTCGCCCCACTCCGGACGATAGAAACGCTTGATCAGGTACACCAGCGCCAGAATGCGCGGCGGGATGCTGTCGAGCCAGGCGTTATAGGCATCGGTGTGACTCGACGAAGGCGTCAGCAGCTTGATCACGGAGCCGAGGCTGCGTTCCATGCTCAGCGGCTTGCGCGACGGGTCGCGGTCTTCGTGCTCGAATCCAGGGCGAAAACGGCTGCTGTAATCGCGTGCGAAAATGTCGCGCACCCAGGCCAGGTCACGTTCCAGGTTGTCGATGAACAGCGGGCCGTAGATCACCGCATCCTCGAGCGACTTCGAAATTTCCGACTTGCCGCCTCCGGAAACGGTGCAAGGTTTGTGGCAGAAGGTGCCCTCGGGTTCGATGCCGATGAGGCGCCATGAAGGCGCGCCAGGATGCGGGCGCATCTCGACCTTGTAGCCGTTGGGCTGCATGTAGAGCTTGCCCGGCATGAGTCGTATCCGGTGCGTCCTGCCGTCGTGCCCCCAGGTGATGCTCTGCGCATTGAGGTCGAAGCGCACGGCCTGCGGCACATAGACGATGTCCGGATACTTCAGGTCGAGGGCGTGGCCTTCGGGCATCAGGCGCATGAATCGGCCGTAGCGCGCCACCATGTCATGGAACGAATAGCCCTGTTCGCGCGTGCTGCTGTCGACGCCATACTCCTCGCCGTGGTTGCGGCACTGGAACAGCAGCGCGCCGCCGGCGTGCTCTTCCTCGGCCAGTCCGTAGAGATTGGCGGCGAAGCTGATCTGGGTCTTGACCTCTTTCTTGCAGTAGCCGAAATAATTGTCGGCCAGGATCGTGACCATCACCCCGCTCGCATCGCGCGCGGTGAGCTTGAACGCCTGGCCGTCGTTGTAGCGCTCGTCCGGCTGCTTCCAGCACATGCCCTCGCGGCGCTGGCGCTCGCTCGCCTGATCCCAGTGCGGCAGGCCCAGTTCGCGCTTGGTGAGACCGACCAGATGCGGGGCCAGCACCACGCAGCCGGTATGACCGCTCCAGTGTTCCACGTCCAGGCCGGCATCGTGTTCCGGCAGAAAGGGATTGCCGCCGTTGCCGAAGATGCTCTCGACAAAATCCAGATTGCTGACCAGGTTGCCGGGCGCGAAGAAGCGGATCTCCATGCTCTTCTGCGGCGCCACGCCGGGAATGGCGGGGCAGATCACCGGACGCATCAGCAGCGAGACGAACATGCGCGCGGGTTCGGGCTGGCTGACCGTATAGGGCAGCGTGAGCAGGTCCTGGGGAGGGTTGAAGGCGTGACCGAGCATGCGCGCGAAGACCTCGCGCGGCACCGCCTTCTTGTCGCCGGGAATCGGCAGCCCGCCCTCGGTGACGTGGAACAGTCCGTGGGTGGTGCGGCGGTCGCTGGCGGGGTTGTGCAGCACCCCCTGGGCGACGCGGTAGCTGGAGACGATGTCCGAATTGAAGACATCCGCATCGACCGGCAGCGACAATTCGCGCGCCAGCCCTTCGTGGTCGAGGATGAAGCTCTGGCACGGCAGTTGCGGCACGTGCTCGACGCCTGCCAGATAGCGTTCAAGAAAATCCTGGATGCGCCGGTCGGGCGGGCTCAGATAACCCGACAGCAGCCAGTTCTTGGCGCGGTAGGCCATGAGCAGGTCGTGCGCCACGTCCATGAACTCGTCGCTTTCCTGCCCGCGAACGGGAATCTGGCCGGACGAGGCGAGCTTGAGGTTGATGTACAGGCGCAGGTTGTCCTGCTCGCGTTTCGCGTCACGCATCGGGTCCGGGCTGGAATCGTCGGGTCTGTTCATGGCTGTTTCCTGAATATCGGGCCTACACCCGCAATTGTGCGACAGATGACCCCTCGAGGCCATGCCGATGACGCCGGCAGGGGAACGGCCACCCGCGTGCCCGGTCTTGCGGGACATGAGGGGCGAGAACGGAGTTTTCCGCCTCAGGCGGCGGCTGGAAGGACGCTGCGCCGCGCCGCAGCCAGATAGAAAATCAGCCCGCGCACCCCGCACACCAGCACCAGGGCGAAGAACAGGCCGAACGCCACGTGCAGCGCCTGCAGGATGCCGTAGACGGCTGCCACCGCGAGACCGAACAGCATCTGCTCGCGCGGCTTAAGCGGCGTGGTGGCGGGGTCGGGAATCATGTACAGGGTGAAGATGATGAAGGCGGCGCTGGTCATCGGCAGGATCGGCACCATCCACGGGATGTCGAACAGCCAGGCGCGGATCTGCCCCTGCGCCAGGAAGCCGACGATCCACGCCGCGATCAGCGGGAAGCGGCCGGTGAAAAACTTGTGCATGACGATGCCGCTGATCAGGACGAACATCGGCACCCCCCAGTCCCACAGACCGCTGACGTTTTCGGTGAACTGGTAGGGCGGGGCGAGGCCGACCGTGGTCGGGAACAGCAGCAGCGTGACGGCCACCGCGAGATTCGACGGGTTGAACATGTGCTGGGTGACGCCCTCGGCCACGGGTGCGCGGAAAAGCACTTTCGATGCGATCGCCAGGGCGGCGGCAAAGGCCAGGGGCCAGAGGTTCTCGCCGGGGAAGATCAGCATCGACAGGGCCAGCCCCGGAATGATGGCGGGCGGAAGGAAATTGACGAAATTGCTCGCGCTTCCGGCAAAGCGCAGCGGCCTGCCCTTGGCGCGCGCATCGACCCATTCCAGCAGCATCTGCACCGCGATCGCTGTGCCGACGCCGACCAGGGGATAGCTCCAGGATTGCTCGAAACCCAGCACGGCGTGGCCGAACAGCAGAATCCAGGCAGACAGCAGGCCGGTGAACATCCACAGGGCGGCGAGCCGGCGGGCCTGGTCGCCTTTGGGGTAGAACAGCAGACTGGCATTGATCAATTGCGCCATGGGTCTTCTCCCCGTCAACCCAGCAGGACCGTGTGCCAGCCCGGCTTGATGTCGAAGCGGCGTTGCTGCTCCTGCCCGTGGCGGTCGCGCCACCGCACCTCGAGCCTCAGCGGCTGATCGGCAGGCAGCGCGCCGAGGCCGAAGTGGAGGTTGGGCGCGCGCTTGCCGGAGTG
>JBGSTQ010000199.1:0-2382 GCA_041736375.1 Thiobacillaceae bacterium | reverse complement strand
GGCGGGCCGCCGGGCTGGCCGTGCTGAACGAAGGATTTGCTGACCGTCGCTATCAAACCGATGGGCGACTGGTTTCACGTGAAACCCCCGACGCGCTGGTGACCGATCCCAATGCGGCGGCGGAGCAGGCGCGTGCGCTCGCTCAGGGGCGGCCCGTGTCCGCCCTGAACGGCGGAACCCTGCGGATTCAGGTCGACACGATCTGCCTTCACAGCGACACTCCCAATGCATTAAATATTGCCCGCGCCGTCCATGCCGCCCTCAATCGCGGATAATCCGGCGCCTCAACCGAAACCTGACTCACGATATGCCCCTGCTTACTTTTGACCGACTCGAACTGGCTTATGGGCACTGGCCCCTGCTCGATGGCGCCTCGCTGGTGGTCGAGGCGGGCGAGCGCATCGGCCTGATCGGCCGCAATGGCACCGGCAAGTCGAGCCTGCTGAAAATCATCGCAGGTGAGAGCCAGCCCGATGCCGGCGAGGTGTGGCGGGCACCAGGTTTAAAACTGGCCTACGTGCCCCAGGAACCGCAGTTTGAGCCTGGCCACAGCGTCTTCGAGGCGGTGGCGGAAGGTGTCGGCGCGGCGCAGAAGCTGCTGGCCGATTACCATGCCGTGGCACATGCCATGGCTGAAGGCGACGAGACGGTGTATGCCGACTTCGAGCGGCTGTCGCACGAACTGGAGGTGGCCGATGCCTGGCGGCTCAACAGCCGGGTGGAAGAAACCCTGCAGCGGCTGAACCTGAATGCCGATGCGGCGGTGGAGACCCTGTCCGGGGGGCTGAAGAAGCGCGTGGCGCTGGCGCGTGCGCTGGTCACCGACCCCGAGCTTCTGCTGCTGGACGAGCCGACCAACCACCTGGATTTTTCCGCCATCGAGTGGCTGGAAACCCTGCTCAACGACTATCGCGGCGCACTGCTTTTCATCACCCACGACCGGCGCTTCCTCGACAACGTCGCAAACCGGATTATCGAGCTTGATCGCGGCCAATTGCGCGAATATCAAGGCAACTTCAGCGCTTATCAGCTCAAGAAGGCCGAGCAACTGGAAGTCGAAGCGGTTCACAACCGTAAATTCGACAAGTTCTGGAAGCAGGAAGAAGCCTGGATCCGCAAGGGCGTCGAAGCGCGTCGCACCCGGAATGAGGGCAGGGTAAGGCGACTGGAGGCGCTGCGCCGCACCCGCGAGGCGCGGATGGCGCATCTGGGGCAGGTCGGGTTCCAGATCGATACCGGCGAACGCTCGGGCAAAGTCGTCGCCGAGCTTGACCACGTCACCTATGGCTACGGCGATCGCGTGCTGGTTCGCGACTTCACCACCACCATTCTGCGCGGCGACAAGCTCGGCCTGTTGGGCCCCAACGGCGTCGGCAAGACCACGCTGATTCGCCTGATTCTGGGGGAGCTCGAACCGCAGTCCGGCTGGATCAAGCAGGGCACCAAGCTGGAGGTGGCCTACTTCGATCAGTTTCGCAACCAGTTGAATGACGAAGCGACGTTGATCGACACCATTTCACCTGGTTCCGACTATGTGGAAATCGGCGGGCAGAAAAAGCACGTCATCAGCTATCTGGAGGACTTCTTGTTCCCGGCCGAGCGGGCGCGTGCCAAGGTTTCGGCGTTATCCGGGGGCGAGCGCAACCGGCTGTTGCTGGCGCGACTGTTCGCCCGCCCCGCCAACCTGCTGGTGCTCGACGAGCCGACCAACGATCTCGACATCGATACCCTGGAACTGCTGGAGCAGTTGTTGCAGGACTACAGTGGCACCGTCATCATCGTCTCGCATGACCGCGCGTTCCTCGACAATGTCGTCACCCAGTCCATTGTGTTCGAGGGCGAGGGCAAGCTGACCGAGATCGTCGGCGGTTATGCCGACTGGCGCGCCTGGCAGCAACGCGACCTGGCGACGATCAGGACAGCCAGCCCCAAAGGTTCACCGGCGCCGACCCCATCATCCGTGCCCCGGCCTGCTGCCAAGGCCAAGCTCAGCTACAAGGAAACACGCGAGCTGGAAAGCTTGCCCGCACGAATCGAGGCCCTGGAAGCCGAACAGTCCCAGATAGCTGAACGTCTGGCGGATCCTCTGCTTTATCAGGCGAGGCCCGAGGAGGTCGCCGCCCTGCATGCCCGTAGCGAGGCGATCGAAGCCGGACTGCTCGACGCGTTGGCGCGTTGGGAAACGCTGGAAGCCAAGGCCGGCACGGGTTGACTGCCGAACACCAGGATACTCAAGTGCATGGTCGCGTTTCACATGGCCACGTTTCACGTGAAACGGAAGTCCCCAGCGGGTAGAATGGCGCCCATGAAATTCCCCGAATCGTTCGATGTCATCGTTGTTGGCGGCGGCCACGCCGGCACCGAGGCCGCGCTGGCGGCCGC
>JBGSTQ010000169.1:0-9875 GCA_041736375.1 Thiobacillaceae bacterium | reverse complement strand
GTGGCGCGGTCGAGTGCCGCCTGGCTGATGAACTTCTGCTGGAACAACTGCTGCTGGCGTTCGTAGCTGGCGCGGGCGTTGGCCAGGTTAGCCTGGGCCTGGGCCACCTGCGCCTGGCTGCCTGCCACGGCGGACGAGAGTTCCTGCGCGCTCAGCCGGACGATGACGCTGCCTGCCTTGACGTAATCGCCGGCGTCGAAATTGACCGCCGACACACGTCCGGATACCTGGGCGGTGACGGTCGACTGCCTGACCGCCTCGACGGTGGCTTCGGTCGAATAGGCAGTGTCGGCGGCCTGGTACTTGACCGGGGCCGTGGCGAAGGGCAGGGCCGCCAGAGCGGGTTGGGCGACCAGTACGAGACAAGCCAGCAGACGGGCGGGATTCGGCACGGACAAACCTCCTGAGTTTTGTTTATAAGAATATTCTAATTTATTATTAAATTCAAGTGCTTGCAAAGATAAAGTATGCGCCAAATCCAACCAAGCGGTGGATTTTGGCCGTGTCAGGTGACACGCAAGGGCGGGGGCCGGCAGCCACTCCGCCTGAAAAAACGCGAGCCCGGCGCGTCGCCGCTGCCGGGCTCATGTCACCGCCAGGACTGCCCTACTTGGTGAAACCGCAGAAGACGTCACGCATCATGCCGAGCAGCTTGAGCGTGCGCATGTCACCTACCCGGTAGTAGACGCGATTGGCATCCTTACGGGTCCGCAACACGCCCTTGTCGCGCAGGATGGCGAGATGCTGGGAAATGTTGCTCTGCGAGGTGCCGACACTGTCAACGATGTCCTGGACGCTGACTTCCTTGTCGCCGAGGACGCACAGGATTTTTAGTCGCAGCGGATGCGACATCGCCTTCATGGCGCGTGAAGCCTGTTCAATGTGCTCGTCCTTGTCCAACAGGTTCACGTCGTCCCAATCAGCCGCCATATGTAATAACCTCTGTAATGATGATGTAGTACTCTGGAGCACCCGGAATGGTCCCGGTCAGCGAACCATGCCGGGCATTTCAACGCAAGTGTACTTTTTGTCTAGATTAGCAATCTTGCATATATTAAAATATTCCCAGACAAAACGCGCCCATTAACTAAATAAAAATTTACATGAAGACCCAACCGGTTCTCCTCATCATTCTCGATGGATTCGGCTGTCGTGCCGAACGCGCAGACAACGCGATCGCGCAGGCCAGGAAGCCGAATTGGGATAAGTTCTGGAACGAGAATCCCCACACCCTGATTCATGCGTCCGAGTCCGACGTCGGCCTGCCGACCGGCCAGATGGGCAATTCCGAAGTGGGACACCTGAACATCGGTGCAGGGCGCGTGGTTTACCAGGAATTCACCCGCATCGACCGGGCAATCGACTCAGGCTATTTCTTCAGCAATCCTGCCCTGTTGAAGGCGGTCCACCTGGCGCGCGACAACGGCAAGACGCTGCACATACTGGGTCTGCTGTCCGACGGCGGCGTCCACAGCCACGAAAACCATTTCCACGCCATGCTCGAACTGGCGGCACGCGAAGGCCTGAAGAAGGTCTGTCTGCACGTCTTTCTGGACGGCCGCGACACGCCGCCGAAGAGTGCTGAAGTCTATCTGCGCCGCCTCGACGAGAAAATCCGCCATTTCGGCGTCGGCCATATTGCTTCGATGATCGGGCGCTACTATGCGATGGACCGCGATCGCAGGTGGCAGCGGGTCAAGGCGGCCTACGATCTGCTGACCCAGGGGCGCACCGAATACTGGGCCGACAACGCCGTGCTCGGACTGGAGGCGGCCTACGAACGGGGTGAATCTGACGAATTCGTCAAGGCCACCGCCATCCTGCCGCCGGACGGCAAGCCCGTACGGATGGAAGACGGCGACGCCGTGGTGTTCCTGAACTTCCGCTCCGACCGTGCGCGGCAACTGTCCCGTCCCTTCATCGAGTCCGACTTCAGCGAGTTCGAGCGCGAGGTCACGCCGCGCCTGTCGGTGTATTGCACGCTCACCGGCTACAGTGACGACTTCGATGTGTCGGTCGCCTTTCCGCCGGAGCGCATCAGGAATGGGCTCGGCGAATATATCGCCAATCTGGGTCTGCGCCAGCTGCGAATTGCCGAAACCGAGAAATACCCGCACGTCACCTTCTTCTTCAATGGCGGCGAAGAGATTTCCTTCCCCGGCGAGGACCGCGTGCTGGTGCCATCCCCCGACGTGGCGACCTATGATCTCAAACCGGAAATGAGCGCCTACGAAGTGACGGACAAGCTGGTTGAGGCGATCCGTTCACGACAGTACGACGCCATCATCTGCAACTACGCCAACCCCGACATGGTTGGCCACACCGGTGACCTGCAGGCGGCGATCAAGGCCATCGAGACGGTGGACGAGTGCCTCGGCCGCGTGGTCGAGGCCCAGCTGGAGCGGGGCGGCGAGGTGCTGGTGACGGCCGATCATGGCAATGCCGAGTTCATGCGCGATCCCCAAACCGGGCAGGCGCACACGGCGCATACCCTCAATCTGGTCCCCTTGATGTATATCGGTCGCCGTCATGCGACGCTGGCCGAAACTGGTGCGCTGGAAGACATCAGCCCGACGCTGCTGAAAATGATGGGCTTGCCGCAACCCCAGGAAATGACCGGCGAAGCCCTGGTCAATTTCGAGTAAAGCCGCCGGGTGCGTTTTTCATTTTTCATTCTGCTGGCTTTGCTGTGGACTCAGGTCGCCGGCGCGAATGAGGTGGAAAGCAAAAAATCCGAACTCGAGGCGCTGAAGAATCGATTGCAGGCGCTGCAAAGCGAATTTCGCGCCGCCGAGGAACATCGGACCGAAGCGGCTGACGAGCTGCGGCAGTCCGAGCGGGCCATCAGTGAGGCGATGCGCCAGCTGCGCCAACTGGAGCAGCAACAGCGCCTTGCCAACGCCGACCTGAAGTCGCTGCAGCAGGAGGCCGCAGAGACCGAGAAGCGTATCGGGCGGCAGCAGGCCAGTCTCAGCAGCGCAATCCAGGCGGCCCATCAGCGCGGACAGGGCGATGCGCTGAAATTGATACTCAGCGGCGCGGATCCCAACCAGACCGCCCGCGACCTGCGTTACCTCGCCAGCCTGTCGCGTGCCCAGCTTGAGCTGATCGAATCCCTGCGGACAGACCTGGCCAAGCTGGAACAGCTGCAAAGCGAAGCGGCGAGGAAATCGTCCGTCCTGACCGAACTGCGCCAGGCACGACTGGAGGAGCAGAGGACGCTCCAGTCCGAGCGGCGTGAACGCGAGCAGCTTTTGAGCAAGCTGTCCGCCCAGATTCAGAAACAGCGGCGTGAAATTGCTACCCTGAAGCGCGATGAGCAGCGCATGACCCAGCTGGTCGAACGACTGAGCCGTCTGGTCGCTGAAAGAGCGGCGCGTGAAAAGGCTGCACGCGAAAAGGCGGAACGCGCAGGGGCAGCGAAGGCGGCAAAGTCAGCCGCAAAATCTGCCGCCAAGAGCCCGGTCGGGGTGAATACGCGTACCCCGCAAGCCTTTCAAACCGACCAGCCGTTTTCACGGCTGAAGGGTTCTCTCCATCTGCCCGTCCAGGGGGAACTCATGAACCGTTTTGGCGCTCCGAGGGAGGAAGGCGGGATCAGTTGGAAAGGACTGTTCATCCGTGCGGCCGAGGGCGCTGCAGTCAAGGCGATCGCAGCCGGCCAAGTGGTATTTTCGGAGTGGCTTCGAGGCTTCGGCAACCTCATTATTGTGGACCACGGCGAAGGCTATATGAGCCTATACAGCAATAATGAAAGTCTGTATAAGCAGGTTGGTGATCCGGTCCAGCCGGGGGACGCAATCGCGGCCGTCGGCAATAGCGGCGGCCAGTCCGACACCGGGCTTTATTTCGAAATGCGGCATCAAAGCCGCCCCATCAATCCCATGCTCTGGGTGAAGTGAAATGACACAAAAGGCAAGATACATTCTCGTTGGTCTGGCGGGCCTGATGGCAGGCGCGGCGCTGACTGTCAACCTCTCCGCCGTGGCCAACAAGGAGGCGGAAATTCCGCTGCCGATCGAGGAACTGCGAGCCTTTACCGATGTGTTTGCGCGAATCAAGAGCGATTACGTCGAGACTGTCGATGACAAGAAGCTGATCACCGAGGCGATCAACGGCATGCTCACCGGGCTCGATCCCCACTCGGCCTATCTTGATCCCGACGCCTTCAAGGATCTGCAAGTGGGAACCCAGGGCGAGTTCGGTGGCCTCGGCATCGAAGTCGGGATGGAAGACGGCTTTGTCAAGGTTGTCGCGCCGATCGAGGACACGCCGGCATTTCGCGCCGGGGTCAAGTCCGGCGACCTGATCGTCAAGCTGGATGACACGCCGGTCAAGGGCATGACCCTGAATGATGCGGTCAAGCGGATGCGCGGCAAGCCCGGCTCGACCATCAAGCTGACCATTTCCCGCAAGGGGGTCGACAAACCTGTCGTGCTGACGTTGACGCGCGCGGTGATCAAGATCCGCAGCGTCAAATACAAGCTGATCGATCCGGGCTACGGCTATGTGCGCATCACCCAGTTCCAGGAACATTCCGGCGAGTTGCTTACCGAGGCGCTACAGAAGCTTTACAAGGAAAACAAGGAGCCCCTCAAGGGCCTGATTCTGGATTTGCGCAACGACCCCGGCGGCCTCCTCAACAGCGCCGTGGCGGTCACGGCAGCCTTTGTCAAGCCCGACAGCCTGGTGGTGTACACGGATGGCCGGACGGAGGATGCGAAAATGCGCCTGACCGCAAGCCGTGAACATTACCTGCGCACCATGCAGGCGGATTATCTGAAGAACCTGCCCGACGGGGTGAAGAAAGTGCCCATGGTCGTGCTGGTGAATGGCGGGTCGGCGTCGGCGTCCGAGATCGTGGCCGGTGCGCTGCAGGACCACAAGCGCGCGGTCATCATGGGGACGCAGACGTTCGGCAAGGGCTCGGTGCAGACCATTCTGCCGATCGGCAACGGCACCGCGATCAAGCTCACCACGGCGCGTTATTTCACCCCCAGCGGACGCTCGATCCAGGCCAAGGGGATCGAGCCGGATATCGTGGTCGAAGACCCGGCGATGCCGAGCGACGAAGGGTTCGGGGTGCGCGAGGCCGATCTCGAACGCCATCTTTCCAATGGCGACAGCAAGGAGGAGCCGGCGGCCAAGCCCGGCGACGTCATCAAGCCGGCTCCGGGCGACAAGACCAAATCCGACAACGACAAGAAACCCGCCCCTCTGGAACCGGGTGAGGTGGTGTCGAAGAGCGATTTCCAGGTCAGTCAGGCGCTCAACCTGCTGAAGGGCCTGCAGATCATGCAGGCGCGCTAGGGACCGACGCCCGCCCGCCGCAAGCTGTCGCGGCGGCATGCAGGGCGCTATACTGAGCGCATCGAAGTGAGGTGTCAGTGCCATGCGTCCCTGCGATCTCGAAAAAATCCGTGAAATAGTCTTCCACGAGACCCCGCCCGGCCAGCTCCAGCGTGCCCTGGTTCTGCTGGAAGGCCTGGAGGGTCTGGAACTGACACGCGCTCCCCAGGGCGACCGCCTGATTGTCCGCTACAACATTTGCGAATACACCCTGGAAGGTCTGGAAACCGCGTTGATCAGTCAGGGTTTTCACCTCGACAACAGCCTGATGAGCAAGATGAGGCGCGCACTGGCCTATTTTTGCGAAAGCGTGCAGCGCAGCAATGTCGCCGCCAATGTGCCCGACATCAAGTCGCAGCAGGCATTCATGAAGGTCTACGAAAAGCACCTCCACGGCGACCGCGACGAGACGCCGGAAGAGTGGCGTACCTACAAATAGCGCATTGCCGCTGTCCGTTCTGATCCGTTTCCATGCTCAATGATGATCAACTGCTGCGCTACAGCCGGCATATCCTGCTGCCCGAGATCGGCGTCGAAGGCCAGGACAGGATTGCCGCAGGTGCCGTGCTGGTGGTCGGCGCAGGTGGCCTGGGCTGTCCTGCGGCGCTCTACCTGGGTGCGGCCGGAGTCGGGCGGCTGGTCATCGCCGATGGCGATATTGTCGACCTCACCAACCTCCAGCGCCAGATCGGCCACGCCGCCTCAAGCATCGGCGAGAACAAGGCGCAGTCGCTGCGCCGCTCCGTGCTGGCCGTCAATCCTGAGATCGAAGTCCGGGCGATAGCCCGGGCGCTGGCAGGAACAGAACTGACCGAGGCGATTGAAAAAGCGGATCTGGTGGTCGATGCTTCGGACAATTTTGCCACCCGCCACGCGGTCAACCGTGCCTGCGTCGCCCTGCGCAAGCCTTTGGTATCAGGGTCGGCAATCGGGTTTTCGGGGCAGCTGGCGGTATTTGATTCGCGCCGCGACGACAGCCCCTGCTATCACTGCCTTTTTCCCGACAACGTCAGCGAACCGCCTCTGCGCTGTGCCGAGGCCGGCGTATTCTCGCCATTGGTCGGAATCATTGGGGCCATGCAGGCCATGGAAGCCTTGAAGTGCCTGGCTGGGGCGGGCGAGCCGCTGGTCGGCAAACTGTTGCTCTGGGATGGCCTGCGATCGGAATCACGCAGCCTGCGGGTACCGCGCGACCCTGGTTGCGGGGTTTGCCGGCGAACCTAGGCGGGCAATGCGTCGAGCAACCGCGCCAGAATAATCTCGGCATCGGCTCCCGGCTGGCGGGTGAACCCGCTCTTGGCGAACTGGTGCCAGCGCCCGACGGCGAAGCACATCAGCAGATTGGCCAGCGGGGCGCTCACGTCTTGCTGCTTGTCGCTGGAGAAGCGCAGGCACTGGCGAAGCTGGGCTTCGATACGGTCGTGCAACTGATTGATGCGTTTCTGCAGGCGCTCATTCTCGTTCACCAGCGCATCGCCGATCAGCACTCGTGTCATCCCCGGATTCTTGGCGGAAAAATTCAGCAGCATCAGAATGATTGCTTCGGCCTGCGCCGTCGGCGAAGGGGTGTCGGCGGTGATGCGCGCGATCAGGCCGAACAGGGTCTGCTCGATGAACTCGATCAGCCCTTCGTACATTTGCGCCTTGCTGGAGAAATGGCGATAAAGCGCGGCCTCGGACACGCCGATTCGCGCGGCCAGCGAGGCGGTCGTGATTTTCTCGGCCTGCGGCTCCTGCAGCATGGACGCCAGCGTCTGCAGGATCTGCAGGCGGCGCTCGCCGGGTTTTTTGGCTTCTCCTTCCATTGCGGCCTCCCTTCTTATTGGTTTTGATGCTTTATCTTACTGGTGGGTCTGCACGGACTTGAACCGTGGACCAAGGGATTATGAGTCCCCTGCTCTAACCAGCTGAGCTACAGACCCGTAATCATTGAACGCGGGGGTGTGCTCCCGCGTTCTTGCGCGCAAGCCCGTTACTCGCCACTGCCGACAAAACTTTTCAGTTTCTCGGAACGCGTCGGGTGACGCAGCTTGCGCAGCGCCTTGGCCTCGATCTGGCGGATCCGCTCGCGGGTGACGTCGAACTGCTTGCCGACCTCTTCCAGCGTGTGGTCGGTATTCATTTCGATGCCGAAGCGCATGCGCAGCACTTTGGCCTCGCGCGAGGTCAGGCTGTCCAGCACATCGCGGGTGGCGTCGCGCAGGTTGGCGTAAACGGCCGAATCGTCCGGCGCCAGCGTACTGGTGTCCTCGATGAAATCGCCGAGGTGGGAATCCTCGTCATCACCGATTGGCGTCTCCATGGAGATCGGCTCCTTGGCGATTTTCATGATCTTGCGGATCTTGTCCTCGGGCATCTCCATCTTGATCGCCAGCGTGGCGGGGTCGGGCTCGATACCGGTTTCCTGCAGGATCTGGCGGCTGATGCGGTTCATCTTGTTGATGGTTTCGATCATGTGCACCGGGATGCGAATGGTACGTGCCTGGTCGGCAATCGAGCGTGTGATCGCCTGGCGGATCCACCACGTGGCGTAGGTCGAGAACTTGTAGCCGCGCCGATATTCAAACTTTTCCACCGCTTTCATCAGACCGATGTTGCCTTCCTGGATCAGGTCGAGGAACTGCAGGCCGCGATTGGTGTACTTCTTGGCAATGGAGATCACCAAACGCAGGTTGGCCTCGATCATCTCGCGCTTGGCACGGCGCGCCTTGGCCTCGCCGGTGGACATCTTCTTGTTGATGTCCTTGAGCTCTTTCACCGGGATGCCGGCGCGTTCCTGCAATTCGGAGAGCTTTTCCTGGTGCTCGTTGATGTCGTGCTGGTAGCGGGTCAACAGCTCCAGATTGGCGGATTTGCCCGACATCTCCTGGGCCAGCCATTCCGCTTTGCCCTCCATGCCGGGGAAGGTGCGGATGAAGTGGGCGCGAGCCATGCCGCACTTGTTCACAGTCATGTCCATGATGGCGCGTTCGTGGGAGCGCACCTCCTCGACGATGTTGCGCACGGACTCGCATAGGGAGTCGACCTGGCGGGCGGTGAAGCGGATGCCCAGGAGATGGCGCGAAACCTCGTCCTGCAATTTCTTGTACTGGGGGCTGTTGAAACCGTACTTGGTGTAGGCCGGTTTCATCTTGTCGAAGCACTTGCGGATGGCGGCAAAGCGCTCCAGGGCGTCGATCTTGAGCTGGGCCAGGTTGGCCGCGGTGATGGCGGCGCTGGCGGCGTCATCAGCCTCTTCGTCTTCTTCTTCCTCTTCCGCGGCTTCCACGGTGGTTTCCGGGGCGTTGTCGATGACGATGTCTTCGCCCGAGCTATCCATGAGCCCGTCCACCAGATCATCGATCTTGATCTCTTCCTTCTCGACCTTGTCCACCAGCTCCAGGATCTGCACGATGGTGAGCGGACACACGGAGATGGCCTGCACCATGTGCTTCAGGCCTTCCTCGATGCGCTTGGCGATCTCGATTTCGCCTTCCCGGGTGAGCAGGTCCTTGGTGCCCATCTCGCGCATGTACATGCGCACCGGGTCGGTGGTACGGCCGAATTCCGCGTCCACGCTGGACAGGGCCGCCTCGGCGGCCTCCACAGCATCCTCGTCGGCGACCGGGGCGGGGCTCTCCGACATGAGCATCTCTTCCGCGGCAGGGGCCTGGTCATAGACCTGGATGCCCATGTCGTTGATCATGCTGATGACGGCCTCGATCTGTTCCGCATCCAGCATCTCGTCGGGAAGGTGATCGTTCACCTCGGCATAGGTCAGGTAGCCCCGCTCCTTGCCGAGCACGATCAGGTTTTTCAGCTGGGTGCGGCGCGCCTCTACGTCTGCCTTGGGGTTCTGAGCGTTGAGCTGGGTCAGGAGCGCGGCTTTGGCGGCGGCATCCTTTTTCCTCGATGACTGCCTGGCAGCTGGCTTGCCTGTATCCGTTCCGGCGGCGGCTTGCCGGGGGGTCTTCTTTTCAGTCGCCATTATCGGGATGTCTCCAGTAAAAACCTGCGGAAAAACGCAATATTATACATGAACTTGGGTGCTTTGCCCCAGGTCTTCCAGGGTGTTCGACCGCCTAGGCTCCACTTGGTTTCCGGGGCTGGATGGCGCTCAAACGTAGCCTTTCCTCGGGGGTGAGTTCGCTGGGTTTGCGCCCTTGCAGGTTGGCGAGCGATTTGCGCTCAGCCTCTTTCCGCAGTGAATCCAGGGCCCCCTGGAAATCCTTCTCTACGTCGTCATCCTCGTTCCAGGACAATTGGGCCGCTTCGGCGGTTTCCAAGGTGTGCTGTTCCGGACGTCCGCGAAAGTGTTCGACTATGCCGTGGGATGTCAATTCGGGGTGCTCGCGCAACAAGGACACCACGCTGGCGACGATATCCGCCTCGGGCGTGTCGCCCTCGGGTAGATCGGCTAGAAACTTTGCGCGGCCAGGATCGTGCAACAAGGTCTGGAGCAGTACCAGCCAGAGGGAGGGTTGCACGCTGCCTCGACCCTGGGCGCGGGGCGAAGTGGCGCGCCGGGCGGCGAAGCGCGTCTCGCG
>JBGSTQ010000159.1:0-2242 GCA_041736375.1 Thiobacillaceae bacterium | reverse complement strand
GCGGCCGCGCAGGAAGGGGGTGAGGCGGCTGCGGAACAGGCCGAGCAGCTTGGTCTCGCCCCCATGGGTGTCGTGCGCCGCCTGCTTGATCAGCTTCAGCGCCAGCCACGGGGTGACGATGAAGGCAATCGCCAGCGAAATGATCATGCCGATCGAGGCGTTGATCGGGATCGGGCTCATGTAGGGGCCCATCAGGCCGGAGACGAACGCCATCGGCAGCAGCGCGGCGATGACGGTGAAGGTGGCGAGGATGGTCGGGCCGCCGACTTCGTCGACCGCCCGCGGAATGATGGCCTCGAGGCCGTCGTGGTCCAGTCCCATGCGGCGGTGGATGTTTTCCACTACCACGATGGCGTCGTCGACCAGGATGCCGATCGAGAATATCAGCGCGAACAGCGACACCCGGTTGAGGGTGAAGCCCCACGCCCACGAAGCGAACAACGTCGCCGCCAGCGTCAGCATCACCGCCGCGCCGACGATCAGCGCCTCGCGCTTGCCGATGGCGAACAGCACCAGCAGCACCACCGAGGCGGTGGCGAAGATCAGCTTCTGGATCAGCTTTTTCGCCTTGTCGTCGGCGGTGGCGCCGTAGTTGCGGGTGACGCTGACCTCCACCCCATCGGGCAGCACGCTGTTCTGCAGGGTATTGACGCGCGCGATGACTTTTTCGGCGACGTCGACCGCGTTTTCACCTGGTTTCTTGGACACGGCCAGGGTCACTGCCGGATAGCTTTGGCCGCTCTCTGCCTTGTGCACGCCGCCCGCGCCGGGGCCATGCCAGACGTAGCGTGCCGGCTGGTCGGGACCGCCGATGACGGTGGCGATATCGCTCATGTAGACCGGTCGTCCGCTGGATACCCCGACCACCAGCTGTTTGACGTCAGCTTCGCCACTAAGGAAGGTGCCGGTCTGCACCAGGATTTCCTGATTGCTTGAGGTCAGCGTGCCGGAAGGCTGGGAGGCGTTGGATACCTGCAGGGCATCGCGGATGTCCTGGGCGCTGACCCCGAAGGCCGCCATGCGGTCCGGATCCATCATCACCCGCACCGCGCGGCCGGGTCCTCCGACCGTCGTCACCTCGCGCGTGCCGGCGATGCGCTTGAGTTCGATTTCCGCCGCGTGCGCTGCCTGCTCGAGTTCGTAGGCGCCACGCGTTTCGTCGCGCGTCCACAGGGTCAGGGTGACGATCGGCACGTCGTCGATGCCGAGCGGCTTGATGATCGGTTCGCCGACACCGAGTTCGGGTGACACCCAGTCACGGTTGGCCTGGATGGCGTCGTACAGCCGCACCAGCGCCTGGGTGCGGTCCTGCCCCACCAGGTATTGCACGGTCAGCACCGCCATGCCGGGCTTGGAGACGGAATAGATGTGCTCGATGCCGGCGATCTGCGACAGCACCTGTTCGGCCGGCGTCGCCACCAGCGATTCCACGTCGCGCGCCGACGCGCCAGGGAAGGGAATGAAGACGTTGGCCATGGTCACGTTGATCTGCGGCTCTTCCTCGCGCGGCGTCACCATGATGGCGAACAGCCCGAGCAGCGCGGCGATCAGCGCGATCAGCGGAGTCAGTTGCGAGGTCAGGAAGAAGCGCGCGGTGCGTCCGGAAAGTCCCATGGTCGGCTCCGCTTACTTGGCGGCTTTGTTGGCTGCGCTGCGGGCGTAAATTCCCGCCTTCACCGGATCCAGGGCAATCACGTCGCCCGCATCCAGGCCGGCCAGCACTTCGACCTGGCCGCGGGCCGTGGGTACGCCCAGACGAATCTGGCGCAGGCTGACGCGCTTGTCCTTGCCGACCACGTAAACAGCCGAGATTTCCGACCGGCGTACCACCGCCGCCGCCGGGATGATCAGCTTGCGCGCACTGCCGACCGAAAAGTGAGCGCGCGCGAACATGCCCGGAATCACTCCCTCCAGATTGGCGGGCAGGTCGATGCGCACCTTGACCGTATGGGTCGCCGAATCGGCGGAGGGCAGGATGGTGACGCCGCTGGCGTCGATCCACTTGTTGAGCGAAGGGATTTCCACTGCCACGCGCGGCGAAGCCTTGACTTCGGCGAGCTTGTATTGTGGGACGTTGGCGATGACGCGCATGTCCTTGGGGTCGAAACCGGTCATCAGCGGCTTGCCGGGTGTGACGCTTTCGCCGAGCTCGACGTGGCGCGCCGCCACTACGCCGCTGTAGGGGGCGGTGATGACGGTGTAGCTGCTCAGCGCGGCACTCTGGCCGACGCCGGCGCGCGCC